>NZ_DATCTU010000031.1 GCF_036567765.1 Pseudobacteroides sp. | reverse complement strand
TGCCATGCCCTTTTTTATTTGCTCTGTCGTAACAATATACTTTTTTCAAAGTTCAATAAGGTTTTTTACCTTGTTTTTTATGAATCAAACCTGAATTTTTGTTTTCAAGCCAATTACCAGTTACTTTTCGAAACTATACATCTCAATATATATAATTTTAATCCAAATATGAATTTAAGTCCACTCTGCCATAACTTTAACACTCCTATTTCTGAATAATTGAAAAACAATGCGACATCTGTTAATAATGTGCAGGCGTAGTGTTTTATAGCTGCATAGAAGTATTTGGAAACAGGATTCAATGAATACGCCAAAAGCCATAGTTTATCTCAATATCTTTTTACTTGCTTCCATGGAAGGTTGACCACTGATGGCAGCACAGCGTATGCAGGATTATATAAATGAAAACATTAATACTCAAATTACGCTAAGCGAGCTTGCTAAAGCTGAGGATATTCACAATGGCATTCTGCAAGGATTTTCAAGGAATTTACCGGTAAGACACCTTTTGAATATATTAGAGCTTTAAGGTTAAGTAGAGCAGCATTATTGCTTAGAGATAAACAGCCAAGAGTTGTTGATGTAGCATTTGATTTTGTATTTGACTCTCATGAAGGCTTTACAAGAGCTTTTATTAAACAGTTCGGAGTGTCGCCCAAAAAATACAGTGATAGTCCTGAACCGATACAGCTGTTTATGCCCCAGCGTATTCGTGATTATTACCTTCACAATGCAAAAAGGAGAGATTGAAATGCCCGAGGAAAAAAGATGTATGAACCAGCTGGGATGTGGCTGCCAAAGAATTTGATTAAACCTGGGACATCACAATATGTTCAAGGTGTAGAAGTACCTCAAGATTATGCTGGACTAATACCGGATGGGTTTGAAATCATTGACCTGCCGCCTTGTAAAATGATGGTTTTCCAGGGAGAACCATTTGACGATGAAAAGTTTGGTGAAGCAATTGAAGAATTATGGGAAGTGATAAAAAAATACAATCCTCAGATTTATGGCTTTGATTGGGCGGATGACGAGGCTCCAAGATTTCAACTTGAGCCCCAAGGATATAGAGGCTATATAGAAGCAAGGCAAATAAACATCAAGTAATATTTCAGATATCATGTAAAACACATTTTAGCAGGAGCGTAAACTACATTGGTTATACTGAGAAAGGCAGTAGTTAGAAATATCTCTACCTACTGCTTTTTAGTTTGAGATAAGATATCCTATCTGCATAAATTTACCCATACTGCTGGTAAGAAAGTGGTACAACTTTATATAAAGCTGATAAATCTATACTTAAAAGCCGCATAAGGAATTGAAATCAGCTATATGGTTTTCTTTCCAGGCAAAAACTAAAGGGACTAGATTTGAATCTTTACTGTAAATATTGTATAATATGATTATATATCATATGTAATAATCATATCTTTATTTGCATTTTGTTTCCCTTAAGTTTTATTGTAATATGTAATATTTGAAAGAAGGTGGCTAAGTGGAAAAAGTCGCTGTTTCTGAATTATCAGAAGGAATGATTTTAGCTGAAGCAATATTATGTCCAAAAACCAAAAAGGTATTGTTGAATAAAGGTACAAAGCTTACCGAATCATTTATCAATCAGATTAAATCCCGCCAATTTCAGGAGATATTGGTTGAGGAATTGTATACTCTTTGTATCGATCCCATAGATAATATAAGGAAAACACTGAAAAGCAGCTTGAATGAAGAAATACTAAAGTTATGCCCTGATAAAAATGAAGCTAATAAATCAGATAAAATGCTAGAAGTATCAAGGCTTGCTAGAAATTTAATTTTAGAAATTATTGATGATAGTGTACTGGCTGGATTTTGTGTTCAGATGAAAATTGTAGATGATAAATTTTTATTTACTCATTCAGTAAGTGTCTGTGCACTTTCCATGTTAGTAGCGGGAGCTCTTGACTTAAGTGAAAAGGAAATGGTTACCATAGGTTCAGCTGCTTTGATTCATGATTTAGGTTTATGTGAAATGCCCCATTTAGTTAGTGCAACACAAAGAACTTTCCAACAGGAAGCCCTTTTTAAAGAGCATTCACTTTATGGATATTACTTTGCTAAGGAAGCAGGCGTTGCAGACAAAATCTCTAATATTATTCTGCATCATCATGAGCAGTGGAATGGTGATGGGTTTCCTGGTAAGCTATCAGGAGAATCCATACCGCTAGGGTCCAGAATAATATGTGTATGCGACACTTTTGACAGGGCTGTTCGTTTTGATAACATTCCCAGATACCAAGCAATTGAATTATTGTATGGTGGCGGTAATTATTTTTTTGATAGCAACATTGTTAAAGCAGTTGTGAATAATCTAGCAGTTTACCCTTTGGGCTCAATGGTTAGATTATCTACCGGAGAAGTTGGAGTAGTAGTCAACATAAGAAACAACCAAGGTGCACGTCCTATTGTAAGAGTTTATTATAATAAGGTTAATCGAGGCTTATCTTCCCCAAAAGACATAGATTTAGGCAAAGAGAGAACTGTATTTATTCAGAATATACTATAATATTGAGCCTGTCTCAACCATGTAATTCTTCAATATTAATATCATTATCCTGGCCCCAGGTAATATACAGAGTCTTTCATTGTACTTGTAGATCTAAAACTATAAAAAGTTTCATTATAAAAGAAACCGATATTGAGGGAAGAGTCAATACTCATGGGGCTTTTTTAAAAGTTGTCCAGAACAATCTGATTACCTTTTCTGTCCATGATTATTGGAAGGCTGGGCGGGGATGAATTTGTTATTGTTGTTAGGAATGATGGAAGTAAAAGAGTGCAGGGGATTAGTGAAAGCCTTTTGACGTTTGTCAAAAGCAAGGTTTTTACAATTGACCCTGAAATTGATCCTATGAACCTTTCGTTAGCCATTGGGCAGGCAAACTCTTCTCCATCTGATGATAATATCGAAAAGAAGCAAGGATTCTTCAAGTTGCAGATTCGTATTCCGCTATAATCATAAAAAGGGTCTATAGAAAGACTTTTCTGCATGAGGAAGCCTTGGATGAAATTGTTAATAATAGCGGCATACAATATGATTCTAAAATAGCCAAGTATTTGACAAAATGACAAGACAAAAGCTTGAAACGGCATAACTTTTTGCATATCAAATAAGGGCAGCTGTTGCTGAAAAAATTTTTGAATCACCCTCTGAAAGAATCAAACAATTGCGAACAATTTAGTAAATAATTTAAAGAAGTTGCAAATTATGATTTTTCATTGGGAGAGAATTTATATGTACAGCTATGCGGTAGAAAGTGAATTCTTAAGATCAAATATTGACCTCTCGATATATTATTTTGGCAAGGAGAAATGTATTCCCAGGCATTTCTGGATACCGGGGCAAAATAATTATTATATTATGTGTTTTGTTCTATCAGGAAACGGTGCATTATTTTATGATAACGAGTCATATGAAATTTCTAGAGGCACTGGTTTTTTAATAACTCCTCAAAAGTATTCATACTATATCTCAGACGATGGAAACCCATGGACGTTTTGCTGGATAGGGTTTACAGGGGTAAGTGCATCATTGTGCTTAAGCAAGGCTTATATAAGTGGAAAAAACCCTATATTTTACTTCAAAGATATTGATTTGATCGAAAATGTATTTGACACAATGAGCAACTGCAATCAGATAACAATAGGAAAAGACTTGAAATACTTAAGCCTGGTATATTTTTTATTGTCGCAGATTATTGAGGACTCAGCTAAGAGAAGCATGATTAATCTAAAAGAAAATGCTTATGATGTATATATAAAACAAGCTGTTGATTATATAACTAAAAATTATCCTTATCCAATTAACATCAACAGTGTTGCAAAGCAAATATGCATATCCAGAAAGTATTTGTCAAAAATTTTTAAAGAGGCTTTAAATATTTCTCCGAAGGAGTTTCTTATAAAATACAGGATATCAAAGGCATGTGAGTTTCTAATCAATAGCAGCCGTACAATAAATGAAATAGCGTACGATGTCGGATACAATGATTTTCGAAGCTTTTCCAAGGCTTTTAAAAAATCAATTGGAGTTTCGCCAAAAGAGTATAAGTCAAAATGCAGTTGATAAATTTAAATAAAACGTGTAAAAACCACCTGACTAAAGCCGGGTGGTTTTTTATGTATGGATGTTATGGTCAAATTGGGGCTTGTGTTTAAATCAATAAGTAACATTAAAAGTGTTGACATTAGGACACATTGTTGTGTCTTTTAGACATTATTAAGTTGTCAATATTTTGATATTATTTAAAAAACAAATGAATTAGGAACAAACTAAATTTAAAATTAGCATGGTGCAAATTTATAGTTGTATCATGGGAAAGGAGATATGAAAATGAGCAAGCCCATTCGTTATTCGGTTATTGTACCGTTGTTTAATGAGGAGGCAGTAGTGCTGGACACATACAAGAGAATCAAGTCTTCTATGGACTCACTAAAAGAAGCTTATGAGATTGTATTCATCAATGATGGCAGCAGGGATAGGACATCTGACATAGTACATAATGTTTGCAGATATG
The DNA here is from genome assembly GCF_036567765.1 of Pseudobacteroides sp. Classification (NCBI taxonomy): domain Bacteria; kingdom Bacillati; phylum Bacillota; class Clostridia; order Eubacteriales; family Oscillospiraceae; genus Pseudobacteroides; species Pseudobacteroides sp. The sequence continues at coordinate 48,322 of NZ_DATCTU010000031.1, read as the reverse complement.
ACAAGAGTGTAAAGTTAATTGAACTATCCCGCAATTTCGGTCAACAATTGGCTGTTACGGCCGGTATTGATCATTGTGAAGGAGATGCAATTGTAGTTATTGATGCGGATTTGCAAGACCCGCCTGAAGTAATTCCAAAAATGATTGCTAAATGGAAAGACGGATATGATGTGGTCTATGGGAAAAGGATAAGAAGAGAATGGGAATCTCTTTTTAAAAGATTTGCCACATTTACATTCTACAGGCTGTTAAAAAAGATGACTGATATTGATATGCCTACAGATGTGGGAGATTTCAGGCTGATTGACAGACGAGTATGTGATTTGTTGAAAACCATGAAGGAAAAAAACAGGTACTTTCGAGGATTGGTAAGCTGGCTGGGGTTTAAAACTACAAGCGTTGAATATTATAGAGATGCACGCTTTGCAGGGAAGACCCATTATTCCCCATGGAAGTTGATAAAACTAGGATTAGATGCCATTATGTCATTTTCATTCAAACCCTTAAAATTTGTGTATTACCTTGGGGTTTTAATCTTTGTGTATAACTTTATCAGCTTGGTTTTTCTAAAAAGTAATCATAGTGAGCAGGGGATATTTCTTACCATAAACTTTATGATGAGTGGAATGGGTGTGATTGCATTGGGAATTTTGGGAGAATACACAGGGCGGATATACGATGAGGTAAAACATAGACCTCTATATGCTGTTAAATCAACAGCCAATATCGATAAGGTGGATAAAGAAGTTGAGAATGTGTCGCAAAAGAAATAAAAATAGAATGGGGTACAGTTATATGAATACAAATAAGGATATAAAATCTTTGATTTTCGAGAATTTATTATGGGTTTTGTTTGGAGCATTAGGGTTTGCATGCTTTCTTGTGATTTGGTTTGTCATGCCGCATAAGCAGCAGATTGATTCGATCTGGCATGTGGTTTTTAAAATAACAAGCTTTATGTTCCTGATTCTAAGTATAAGTTACTTCCCTAACAAATCTAAAAAAGCATATTTACTGCTTTTATTACCGCTGCTGGGGTATACCGCTTACCTGGGGCCAAGGATAAGCTATTATGGATTCCTTGAAATGCCCAAAGCTACTGAAACTACCTTCAGTGAATATTATACGTTACTGTATCTGCTGCTTTATCCGGCAATAATCATGTCAGTATGCTTTGCCTATAGAGTAGGTGGAGGAACACCGGGAAATTGTTTTAAGATCGGTGCAAGCGGAGTAATAATTCTTTTCTCAGGCTTTCTTGATTTGATGTGGTACCTTGTTAATCCTGTTGGGATACCTGAGGTTATACAGTATGCACACCACATAAAGGTTATAATCGGACACTATCCTACATATTTTGAGGGCATAATCTTTTGCTTATGCCATATTCCTTTAATGCTTTTACTTTTATACTTGCCTGTGGATTCATGGTTTGCCAGATTGTTTACTCCCAAAAATGAAACTGTATCTCGTGGAGTTAGCCTGGGGAGTGACTGATAGGTATGGATGTATTGTCAAATAAGCTTTTAAGCGGTTTTTTAAAAAGTCTGGGCATAATCTTTATATTTAAGATTTTTACACAGGCAGTCAATATTGCCATGTCTATAGTAGCAGCAAGAGAGCTGGGACCTGTTAGAATAGGGGATTTTGCAATAATTAATAGCATAGCGGGTTTTCTGGCGATTCCTTTGGTAATGGGTATAAATATATCCATGAATAAATACTTGCCTGCCATGGATGAGAAAAATCAAGAAGAAGTTATATCAACTACCATACTAAGCAATATTCCTATTTCACTTGTTTTTATAGCAATATACTATATCTTCTCCAATATGATCTGTAGTTTGCTCAATATCCCAAAATGGCTCCTATTAAATTCGATTCTTCTAGGTATATTGACTGCATATTACATTATTAGTGAATCCTTTTTAAGGGGGCAAAAGAAATACATTCAGGTTTGTATAACAAAATTATTCTTTGTCATTTTATTTACAGTGTCCTTGTTAGTTCAATTTTATATTATGGAGAGAAAAACTTTAGATTCATACCTGATTACTAATTATATAGCTTTCACACTTTTTATTATTGCTTCACTGGCTTTGACAGGAGTAAAAAGGTTTGCTTTCAAAAAGAAAACAGTTGCTTTTGTTTACTCTTACGGCTTCGTTAATATGCTATGTGCAGGGCTCAGCGTGTTTTTAACAAGCAGTGATCTGTATTTTGTTAAATGCTTCTGTGATCCATATCAGACAGGCCTATACTCGGTTTATATAGGAAACACAAGAAATCTTTTCGGACTTTTCTTTTATGAAATATTTAGTGTTGTTTTTCTGCCTACAATTGCCGTCATGGATAAGAAAGCAATATATAAGAAGATTGCAAAATACTGCTTGCCTATATTTTCAGTTCTGTTTTTAGCAGGTGTCCTCTGGTCTTCATTTACTATTTTAATGTATGGGAAGAAATATGAATTCAACCTGCTCTACATTATATTGGCATCGGTAACATTAGGAATTATGTCAATATACCAGTTATTCAGCTTCACTGTAGCTATGGGAGGAGCCGAGGAAACAAAATTTAACCTGATAGCAGCGGCTATACCGCTTCCATTAATTATCTTTATACAATATATCCTTACAAAGTTCATGGGTATATCGGGAGCATTTATAGCCAATATGTTGGTAAATCTGATACTGCTTTTCACTCTGCTGCTACTGGTACGTCGGCTTTGGACAAGACAGAAATTCAGTTTTAATGGATAGGAGGAAAGTATGTTAAAATTCAGCTTTATCATACCTGCATATAACAATAAAAATTTATTGGCCAATACTCTTATAGCACTGAATATGCAAAAAGGCTATGGAATAGGAGATTATGAAGTTATTGTCGTGGATGATGGGTCACCTGAAAGACTTATTGACTTTGTAAGTCACATCCCTCAGAACTACCGGTTAGAGTACATTTATCTTGACAGAACGCTTTCCTCCTGCAGAGCAGAAGCCAGAAATAAGGGTATATCTATGGCAAAGGGTTATATAGTTATATTTTTAGACTCAGATATGATTGTAAATGAGAATTATTTATCTGAAGTAGAGAGAGGCTTTAATCTGGAACAAAATATTTGCCTGATATCCACTCGATTGTATGCGAACAGAGAGATTGAAGCTCCTGAAATTATCAATAAAACGGTTTTTAATACCTTTAGGTTTAAGGACTGTAAGATCAATTATATTGAAAACAGGCACGTTGTTTTTAATAATTCTTCATACAATGCGAGTACTGTCAAAACGCCTTGGCTTTTTGTTTACAGTTGCAACATGGCTGTATTAAAAAAGAATATCCAAAAGATAGGTGGATTTGATGAAAGCTACAAAGGCTGGGGCTACGAAGACATTGATCTTGGATACCGGCTCTATAAAAATGGAGTCAAAATCGTTATAAATCATAAGATGGAGGCAATTCATCAGTATCATGGGGAAACTGCATTATTTTTTTCATGGTCTATGGATAAATCAAAGCAGCTTAAAAACAACAAATGGGACTTTTTGGAAAGGCATAAAGAAATAGAAGAAGTTGCTCCGCTTCTTTACAAAAAAAGGCGGTTTTACCTTCTGCAGAAGTTTCAGGAGAGCACATTTGTTTCATTAAATTTTTTCGGTTTAAAAAAGCCCGACCATTGCAAGACATGCAAAATATTTCTTACAAAAAGCAGCAAGATTAAGGACATAAGAGAGATGCTTCATCAAAAGCTCACTTTTAGCAATGATAACAATTTGATATGTATATATGATTATCTGGAAAATTCTGATTTGGATATATGGATTCAGCTTATAGAAAGCAGCAAATGCATGGTTAGGTATTACCCTCGGTCAAGAAGTGGGAAAAACTTTAAAATAGCCGTGTTCTCCTTCTTGTATATCTTAAACGGAATTGCATTGAATGTTTATCAAAAATTATATTCAGGCTTTTCCCGGGATAGGGGGGGAGTATATTGAAATTCAGCTTTATTATACCAGCCTACAACAATAAAAGATTATTGGCGAATACCCTACTTGCATTGAACATGCAAAAAGGCTATGGGGTAGGTGATTATGAAGTAATAGTCATAGATGATGGTTCACCTGAAAGACTCTTTGATTATATTAAAGAGGTTCCATGGAACTATCAGCTAAAGTATATCTATATTGACAGGTTGCCATCCTCCTGCAGGGCTGGGGCCAGGAATAAAGGCCTGGAAATAGCAATTGGAAAAGTGGTTATATTTATAGACTCGGACATGCTTGTAAATGAAAATTACCTGTCTGAAGTAGAAAGATATTTTAAGGTAGATGAAAACATTTGTCTCATGTCTACACGTCTATATGCAGACAGAGAAATTCAATCTTCTGAGATTGTTGTCAAAACAGTTTTTAACAAGTACAACTTTAAAGGCTGTAGGGTCAAACACCTGGAAAACAGGCATGTTGTATTTAATAGTTCCTCATATAATGCTAATGTTCTCAAAACTCCATGGCTTTTTACTTACAGCTGCAATCTGGCTGTATCAAGAAAGAATTTGGAAATGGTAGGAGGTTTTGATGAAAACTATAAAGGGTGGGGGTACGAGGATGTAGATCTTGGATATCGGCTGTATAAGAGGGGAATAAAAATAGTCATAAATCATAAAATGGAGGCGATTCACCAGTATCATGGGGATTCTTCAGTATTCTTTTCATGGTCTCATAATAAATTTAATCAGATTAGAAGTAACGAAGATTATTTTTATGAGAAATACAGAGAAATAGAACAAATTATTCCCTTCTATTATAAAAGAGAGCGGTTTTATATTTTTCAGAAGTTTAGACTACATACTTTTGTTTCAAAGAAGTCTAGAAGCAGAAAAACATATAAATTGAGTCTAAAGAATAACTCTGAATTTGAGAAAATTTTAAAAATGCTTGAAGAGAAAGCATCTATTAAGGGTGAAAAAAGCCTGATATATATTTATGACTATATGGAAAACACAAACATAGATATATTAATTCAACTCTATAATAGCAGCAGTTGCATGATCAGGTACTACCCCATATCAAGGTGCGGAAAAAGCCTCTCAATTGTTGTTATCTCACTTTTATACATGTTTTTAAGAGCATTGTTCGGTGTTAACCTAATTTTAAAGGAATCTATACAAAAGTTCATTGGAAAGGGACAACAAAGGCAGCTTGGCTAGTAAAGCGTCAATTTATCAGTTTAATGAGGAGGGAGAAAGGTTTGAATATAGCAGCATTCGCCTGGGAATTTGCCCCATTTATTAACGGTGGACTGGGACGTTTCGTTGAATATTATACAAAGCATCTTACTGAAGACGGACATAAAATATGGGCTTTTGCCAGCAATACGGGAAAACTGGAAAAGAAAAAGGAATATAAAAACCTTGTGTTATACAGGCCGTTAAATAGATTAATGAAAGCTATTATTCCATGGCGTGTTTCAAGGGGCTTAATGATAATATACTATAATATTGCATCGTACATGCAGCTCAGGAAAATTGTTAAAAATACTAAAATCGATGTTATCAGTGTACATGATTGGATGAACTGCCTTGTAGGCATATTGTGCACTGTGACATTTAGAATACCTGTTGTATTTCATGTTCACAGTACAGAAAATACAATGGTGCCGTGGAATAAAAAAAATGTTCTTTTCAAGATTATTGCTGTCTTTGAACGGCTAATGGCAAGCCGGGCTTCTAAAATTATTGTAGCTAGTGAACAAATGCATAAATTGCTGGTGGAACACGGATGGAGCTCTAGTAAGATAAGAGTGGTGCCATATGGACATGATAACAGCTCAGCTATATTCTCCAGTGAGAAAAGTCCGGTGTCATCAGCATGTGAGATCAGATCTAAAATAAATGCATTACCTGATGAAAAAATACTTTTGTTTGTTGGCAGGCTTATTTATTCAAAGGGAATTTTCCAATTACTGAAAGCTATGCCATTGGTTGTGAAAACAAACCCGAAAATAAAGCTTGTTTTAGTCGGAGCTGGAGACAAGGAAAAAGTAGATTTGCTGATACATACATTGGGTTTATCAAATAATGTTTTTGCTTATCACAGGTTTTTAGGAGTTAACGAAGTGGCAGCACATTACTTAATGTCTGATATATGTATCTTTCCTTCCCTGTACGAGCCTTTCGGGCTTGTTGCTTTAGAAGCCATGTCCCTAGGTAAACCGGTTATTCTAGGAAGCGGCTTTTCAAAAATATTTGGAGGATCTTCAGAGAATCCAACGGCGTTACTAGTGGACAGCAAAAACCCCTATGAAATAGCAAAAGCAATTGGGACACTTCTGGATGATCCAGAAAGGTCCAACAAAATGGGCAGGGAAGCCAAGGAATATGTTAAGAACAGTTTTGATTGGAACCTGTCGCTTATACAAACCGTAGAAGAGTACCGGCAGGCTATAGCTGGGCGATAAGCATACTGTAAAGCGTTTAGTTACATTCATATTAATTTTTTTAGATAAAAACAAATTTCGTATTTGAAAGGGAGTGGGTAGTGTGAAAATTTGTATTATTGGAACAGGATATGTGGGGCTGGTAACCGGCACATGTTTTGCTGAATTAGGGAATGAAGTGATCTGCGTAGACAATAATTTATCTAAGGTAGAATCCCTCAGAAATGGTATTGTACCAATCTATGAGCCCGGTCTTGAAGAAATGATAAGGAGAAACTATAGCAGCGGAAGATTAAAATTTTCACATGTATGTAATTGGGGTGTCAAGGAATCGGATATTATATTTATTGCAGTGGGAACTCCATCCAAACCTGATGGATCTGCGGATTTAAGTTATGTACTGGAGGCTGCCGAAAGTATCGGGCAAAGCATTGACTCATACAAAATTATAGTAAATAAATCAACTTCACCTGTTGGTACTGTAAATCTAATCCAAAAAGTTGTAAATTCAGCTATCAGAAAAAGAGGGAAGGATATAGAATTTGATGTTGTATCCAACCCTGAATTCCTTCGGGAAAGCTCTGCGATTGATGACTTTATGAAGCCAAACAGAATTGTAATAGGGGCAGAAAATGAACGTGCTGTAAAAATGATGAAGGAACTGTACAATCATTTTATTAATGATGGATATCCGGTTCTTGTTATGAACCCTCTGTCTTCAGAAATGACGAAATATGCTGCCAATGCAATGCTGGCTACAAAAATTTCGTTTATTAATGAGATATCCAATATATGCGAAAAACTGGGTGCTGATGTGGAACTTGTAAGCAAGGGTATAGGTACCGATGACAGAATCGGTGAAAAGTTTTTAAACGCGGGGATTGGCTACGGTGGATCGTGTTTTCCGAAAGATGTCCGGGCACTTATCAATATCTCAAAGGATGTAGGTTATGAGCCGAGGATCTTGGAGTCTGTTGAAAGTGTGAATAACAGGCAGAAGAGAAAAGTGGTGGAGATTATTGATAATATTTATGATGATACCGAGGGGCTTGTGTTTGCGGTATGGGGGCTTTCATTTAAGCCGGGTACAAATGATATGAGGGAATCTCCGGCAATAAATGTGATTAATGCTTTGCTGCAGCGTAATGCCATAGTTAACGTATATGATCCCAAGGCTATTGATGAAGCAAGGAGCATCTTTGGGGAGAGCATTAACTATTGTAAAAATCAGTACGATGCGTTGAATGGGGCAAGTGCACTTATATTGCTTACAGAATGGAGTGAGTTTAAAGAACCTGATTTTGGAGTAGTCAAGAACGAATTAAGGGATAAAATCATAATTGATGGGCGAAATCAATATGATAGAGACTTATTGGAGAGTATAGGATTTAAATATTATTCTGTGGGGAGGAAGCAAAGATATGAAAAGAATATTGGTAACCGGAGGAGCAGGGTTTATCGGCAGCCATTTGTGCCGCAGGTTGCTTCAGCTGGGAAATGAAGTAATATGCATGGACAACCTGTATTCGGGAAGAAAATCCAACATAAATGATCTATTGGGACAGGAAAACTTCAATTTTGTATTTCATGATATTGAAACGCCTATTTCTTTGGATGTGGATGAAATCTATAACCTTGCATGTCCTGCTTCCCCGGTCTATTACCAGAGGAACCCCATAAAGACTGTTAAGACCAGTGTATTGGGTGCAATTAATATGCTTGAAATGGCTACAATGTCAAAAGCAAGAATTCTTCAAGCATCGACATCTGAGGTTTATGGAGATCCTGTCCAGCATCCCCAAACTGAAAGGTATTGGGGGAATGTCAATCCCATTGGTATCAGGAGCTGTTATGATGAGGGAAAAAGAACTGCCGAGACTTTGTTTATGGATTACCATAGGCGATTTGGTACCGATATTCGGATAGTAAGGATATTTAATACATACGGACCCTATATGAGGCCAGATGACGGCAGGGTTGTCAGCAATTTTATTGTTCAAGCCCTAAACAATGACGACATAACAGTCTATGGCGATGGAACACAAACCAGGTCCTTTTGTTATATAGATGACCTAATTGAAGGCTTAATAAAAATGATGAAAAACGATATCGTTATTGGACCTGTGAATTTAGGTAATCCAAATGAATTTACAGTCCTTGATTTGGCAAATAAAGTTATCAGTCAGGTAGGTTCCAAGTCCCAAATTGTATATAAGCCCTTGCCTCAGGATGATCCTAAACAGCGTAAGGCGGATATTTACATTGCTAAAGAGCAGTTGAATTGGGCACCCAAAATACAAATTGAAGAGGGAGTTGTAAGTACTATAAACTATTTTATAGGCATTATGGGGGCACTGTAAAGTTAATTATATTTTGAGCACAAATAAGATTTAGCTGTATCGCTTCTGTTTTTCAGCTTTATATAGGAGGATGTGATGGTACCAGTACTTATCATATCCTCTTTTTTAAAGTCCTGCCAAATGTTGTTTTCGCCTTTTATTATATCGGAAATCGACTTGTACTCAAATCCCAGTTCTGCATGATCTCCAGCTGCATGACTAACCGGAATGCTTATACAAAGTGCATCTTTAGTAAAAAAACTAAATATATCAGACTGTTTTTCTGTTCCTACATAGTCTAATGAATCGGCATTTTTAAATAGACCAATTAATTCTTCAAGTGAATACATATCTTTCGATGAAATAATAAATGCTTTATCATGAAGTTGAGGACTAAATAATTTGAACTCACCGCTTCGGAATTTTTTTATAAACCTTTCATCAATATTTATGACATCAGCAAGTATTACCTTACTCGGACTTACCATATTTATGTTGGTGGTATAGAGCAGGTTGTTGGGATGAGCGGCACCTTCATTAAAGCCTGTTCCCCAGTATTGTATACTCAAAAGGTTATTTCCCTTCCAGTGGATATCGTAGCTTATTTCAAGAGTCAATGAGTCAATATCGGAATTATAATAATTTAACACTTTCAAGGCTTCATTCTTAATGAGCCTATTAATTGAATTCTGCCTGTTAATATCACTAAGGTTATATAGTTGAGGATAATTTATCACAACATTTTTTTCTGAGTAGGACACTTTAGAAATACTATAATCGGCTCTTTGTGAGCCTTCTTCATTGTGTAAAATATTTTTGCCTCCACATGAACACAAAATCATTGATAATATTACAGCTATAAAAATAATAAACGATTCTTTCCTTAACATATTATTCCCTGACTTTCATAGGATTTTGCTTATATCAAAAAATTATAGTCATAATATATATATGTTGCCAAAAGAATTGTCATTCAGCTAATTGTCTGCGAACTGTATAATAAATTTACGCATGTAAACACTAATACGGCAACATTTATTATAAAACAGTACAAAAATCATATAATACCTTTGGTTTTTGTTTCACATAGTGCTATTTTGGATAAAAAAAGATAGAGGCGATAATTATGAAAGATAATATACTAATGATAGAAACAGGATGGAAGTTGGATAACAGTTATGCACAGCTTCCAAAATCGTTTTTTACCAAGCTGGGGCCAACTCCTGTACCATCAGCAAAGATGATTATTATAAATGAGCAGTTGGCAGAATCCCTTGGTTTAAATGCTAAGGCACTTCAGAGTGAAGAAGGAGTAGCAGTACTTGCAGGCAACCGGATTCCCGAAGGAGCTTTACCCCTTGCTCAGGCTTATGCAGGGCATCAATTCGGGCATTTTACCATGTTAGGGGACGGTCGAGCGTTGCTGATTGGAGAGCAAATCACTCCTTTAGGTGAACGTGTTGATATTCAGCTAAAGGGTTCAGGTAGAACCCCATATTCCCGTGGGGGCGATGGACGAGCAGCACTTGGGCCGATGCTGCGGGAATATGTCATTAGTGAAGCCATGCATGCACTTGGGATTCCAACCACTAGAAGTCTGGCGGTGGTGACAACGGGCGAGACAGTAATCCGGGAAACTAAACTTCCTGGAGCTATTCTGACTCGTGTGGCATCAAGTCATCTGAGAGTGGGAACTTTTGAATATGCGGCAAGATGGGGTGCCCTTGAGGAGCTCCAAGCTCTGGCTGACTATGCAATAAACCGCCATTTCCCCAGTATTGAGGAGAGTGGCAATCCATACCTATCGCTGCTGCAGGAAGTGATCAAACGTCAGGCCTCACTGATTGCCAAATGGCAGTTGGTTGGATTTATCCATGGGGTTATGAATACCGATAACGTGACCATCAGCGGAGAAACCATTGATTATGGCCCCTGTGCTTTCATGGATGCTTATGACCCGGCAACGGTATTCAGTTCTATTGACATTCACGGCCGCTATGCCTACGGCAACCAGCCGTATATAGCAGGTTGGAATCTTGCAAGACTCGCTGAAGCTCTGCTGCCTCTGCTCCATGACAATGAGGAGCAGGCTGTTAAATTGGCCCAGGATGAAATTTCAAGTTTTAGTGAGCTATATCGTAAGAATTGGCTTAAAGGAATGAGAGCAAAACTGGGAATATTCAATGAAGAGCCTCAGGATGAATCCCTTATTGAAAGACTGCTTGATATGATGCATAAGAATCATTTGGATTATACCAATACATTTCGTTCACTAACTTTTGATAAACCAGAAGAAACTTCCCTAAGCGGAACTCAGGAATTCGATGAGTGGTATGAATCGTGGCGGGCTAGGCTAGAAAGTCAGAAAGAGTCAAGGGAAGCCTCAAAACAGTTGATGCAAAGTAACAATCCTGCATTAATACCTCGTAACCACAGAGTAGAAGAGGCTTTGGAGGCTGCTGTAGAAAGGGAAGATTATAAAGTAATGGAGCAGTTGCTTAATGTTCTTGCAAATCCCTACGCTCACTCAGAAGAGCAGGCTGAGTATTCTACACTGCCTGCTCCATCATCCTGTCCTTACCGAACCTTTTGCGGAACATGATTGAGTAAGAGGTAATTGCAAGACACTTTAATGTGACATATGAAAGCTACCCTGAGCAAAAGCTGCTGTAAGTGACAAAAAGCTAAAATTATGATATATTAACATATATACATAAATTGGAATGTGTGTATGGTATTGTAATCGGAGTAGCGATAGAAGCAGCATTAAACAAAAACAGGGGAATTAAAATGTCAAGTAAAATGATAAAGGCTCTAGGATTAATCCTTTTAATAAGCATATTCTTTTGTTCGGGATGTATGTTTTTAAAACCAACAAGCTCAAATAGGATGATTGGTGTATATAAGGAGTTGCACCATGCAGTTTTAAATAATGATATACAAAAAGTTCAAAAAATATTGAATGAAAACAGCATAGATTTAAATGACGAAAATTTATTTACAGAGCTGCCGTTGCTTTCATCGGTGGAAAAAGGATATGCGACGATGGCGGAGATTCTTGTTAAAAATGGTGCTGATATACGTAAGCCGGTTTATAAAAATTATAGAAACATACTTGAGCTTGCTGTTTTGAATAATAATATAAGCATGGTTAGTAAGCTGATTAAACTTGGATTTGACATTAATGCAAAAAGCTATAAATCAGGAAATGCCATGACAACAGCAATAATACATAATTCGAATATAGAAATGATAAAGAAATTAGTAGAGCTTGGAATCAATAAGAGTTATAGCAATGAAAACGATCAAAATTATTTGCATTTTGCTGCCAAGTCCGGATCAAAAGAATTGTATGTATACTTTTTATCAATACTCAAAGATGATAGGCAAAAAACTTTAGACAATCAAACAGCTCTTCATTTTGCAGCTATGTCGGGCAATCTCGAGTTGTTTCAATACCTGTTATCAAGAAAATTTAATGTATACGAAAAAGATTTATATGGAAAAAATGCTCTTAATTTTGCGTCTTCAACAGATATATTAAGCTTTTTGTTTAAAAATTATGCTTTTGACATAAATCAAAGGGATTATTATGGTTCAACGCCATTAATAACTGCTTTCAATATAGCAGACAAAGATAAAAGAAAAAAGGTTGTAAAGTATTTACTGGAAAAAGGATCGGATATTAATACCAGATCCAACTCAGGAACAGCCGCTCTTCATAACGCAGTCTTTTCAGGGGATTATGATTTGGTTAAGATGCTTATTGATAAAGGAGCAAATGTTAATGTATGCGATGTATCGAATACAACACCGCTTCATTTGGCAGCAAACACAAAAAATACTGATGAACATCCCCGAATTATTAAGCTGCTGTTAGACTCAGGTGCGAATAAACTAATAAAAGATATAAATGAAAATACACCTTTAGATATAGCGGTTAAAATAAGTAATACAAGAATTATAAAGTTATTGAGATAAATCTTGTTTAATGCATTGGCAGTTTAAAACTTCTTTCATATTTGAAATCATAGCCTGTGCAGGTTCCGTCTTTCAATGAAACATAAAGAATAAAATTCGTATTAAAATCTGCTCCCATTGTTCCTGAGCCGTTTTGGCAGAACAAGAGAATATAGTCTTTACCAACTGAGTATAACTCATTAATATCACTGGCTCCTGTATCAATAGTCCAGGTTTTTTTACCATCCTTAAGATCAATTGCGGTTAGTATCACTATCATGTGTCAGTGCAACATTGCTTATTATATGCAAGCCTAATGGAAAAATCAGCATCCAAAACCCCATGGTGGCAAATATAAAAAATGTTTTCTTTGTAAATCTTGGTTTGTTATCAAGGTTAGAATTGCCAATCAAGTATAATATGTAAATGACTACAATAATTATAAAAAGAGCTGCTGATATCAATACCGTAAGAAAAATATTATGAAAAATACTATCATTATAACGTAATGTGGATAGCATTTCATCCCATAAGCTTAAATCTTTCATGGTCTACTCCTTGGTTAAATTCCAATATTATTTCACTTCCTGCTTCATTATAGCGTAATACAGAAACTTACTCATGCTTTAGTCTTACTTGTTTGGTTGTATACTTTATAAATTCCTCGTCCCATGTAATTACATCAAGCAGCAGCTCACCTTTACCGGTATTTACATCCACTATTTCTTCCTTCTCATCGGCACGCTTTAAGGTTTTTAATTCATCGGTTTTAAGGTTATATAAATACAAATTTCCTCCCCTGCTTACTGTACCTTTACCATAACCGATAATTACCAATAACCTGTCGTCATCAAGCCACTTAACAACTTTAGCTGAATCTTCCTGTTTAATATCAACCTGAATTACCTTTTTGGCAATCTCCGTATCTGTATCAAAAACGTAGACATTGCCATTTAACTCAAACTCATAGGGGGATATATATGCAATATTCTTTCTGTTGGGTGACAGAACAGGTGAAGAAGATGCGGATTCATCTTTACCAGTGTTATTAAGCAGTATATGGTTGTCTCCTGATTTAAAAAGGATATTTTTATAATCATTGTAATATATTTGTTTATTATTAGGTAACTCGTAGAGTTTATTATATACCATCCCATAATGCTCCAGCACTGTGCTTGCACCTGTTGCTTTAACCATGCTGCCTTCCGGTTCCTTACTTTTGTAGCATCCTGAAAACAAGATAATAAATGCTATTGCTAAGGCTAATTTTCTCATTGAACAATCTCCTACAATTGAATAATTTTGGTACCTGTATATTATATCATCCTGTTACTAAAGATGCTATTATTCATGCTCAAGTTTATTAGTAGAATCATATAAATATTTATTCTTTCTCAGGGTAAAATAACCAAGTAATTTAATTAAGAGGAGATGTGTATAATGGAACCAGTACAGACTACATCACAAGTACCTAATGATATTAAAGCAGCAATGAAGAATGTCGGCAACTTTCAAGGAAGATTCAACTTGGAGAAATCAGGATTCAATGAGAATATGCCTGGGCATAAGACAAGCCATGATATGATTCTCAGACAACAGCCAAGGACCGTTAAGCAGGAGGGGTCAGGAATCAACCTTCCTTATGAAGTCCGTAAGGAAATGGCTTTAATGCTTGATGATCACCAATGTGCATTAAGTGTTGCACTGCACCAGTACAACAAGCATCATTGGATGTCTGAAGGTGCGGAAGGATTTATAAGTCTTCATGAATTACTTGAAGAACATATTGAAAAAACCACAAAGCATATTGACGAAGTAGGAGAGCGAGTTACAAGGCTTGGAGGAGTCCCAACTGCACATCCGGTTACACAGCATGAGCTTTCCTATATAAAGCATGAAGTGGAAGGCAGGTACAGTATAAGGGACTTCCTTAGGAATGACTTGGAGCATGAATTAAAAATCCAGCAGATGTTAAGACAGACTATAAAACGTGCTCATGACCTTGGGGATTTTGGTACTGTGGAAACTCTGGAAGAAGTATTAAAGGATCGTGAAGATTTGGGATATCATCTCTATAGTGTACTTGAGGATGATTCACTAGTGAGAGGTATGAATCACTTGATGGATAGCAGCAATCAATTAAAGGGCGACAGCAGTATGAATTCCAGCAATAAACTACAATAGATTAGTTATTAGTTATAATAAACTAGTTGGGATAAATAAAGATAAAGGATACCTGTGATAATGCTTTTTTATAAAATACCATTCACCTCAGTATCCTTTATTTATACATGTCTCATCCCAAGAGTATTAGCTGCTTGCACTCTTATAACACTTAATACCAAGTTTCCAGAAGAAAAGTGTGAAAGCCGTAAAAGCTGCAGTTACTGCAACTGAATAAACAGAAGCTAAGGGGGAAAGGGTTCCCGCAAAAAACTGTGCTGGGATTGTTGCCATGATTCCATAGGGTAAAATTAAATAAAATAGCAGTTTAAAGGCCCCTTTAAACAAGGTTCCCGGTATCTTCATACACAATGTTATGACTTCTCCCTCAAGCCGCTCTATAGAGGATACTTGGATAGCTAAGAATGAAATAGTACGAAGGATTACCATCATATCATAATATAGAATAAGCATTATGAGCAGCATGAATGTATATCCAATAACTGTAAATAGAGTTGTTTGCATATCTATTCCTGAAGCAGCGTAGACAAGTATTCCTATGCTTGCAAACACAAGAGGAACCGAACCTGGATCGATACTTTCAAAGGAAAGGTGCAGCAGCGAGTTAATGGGCTTTGTTATATAATAGTCCAGCTCTCCTGATTTGATTTTTGTAGGGATAGTTATAACTCCAAAAAAGTACGTGGACATATTAAGTGCATTTATAAGCGAGAATGTGCCGATGAAAATAAGCATTTGGGATTTATCCCATCCCCCTATGCTTCCAACCTGAGAATAAATTGCTGAAAACATCAACAGCTGCATTAAAAATAGTGTTCCGTCAACAAAGAATACGCCGAAAAATGAAAATCTGAATGCCATGTTTCGTGAAAGCTTCATTTTCAACAGCATATATATTATTTTAATATCTCTTTTTATTCTCATATTCCCACCCCATCATATTCAGATTTTAGTTTTTTATAAGCAGTTGAATTTAATATTCCAAAGGCCAAATTCCATAATGACAGGATAACAAAACCCGAAAGAGCCTCATTTTGATTCTTGCCAAGAAGAAGCATGGAAGGAAGATATGAAATATAGTAAAAAGGAAAAAATGACATTGTCCTGATTATTTCTGGGGGCAGCAGCACAAGAGGTATGAGTGAGCCGGTTATAAATTGCACCATATTATCCTTTATCATCATAAAAATGCTTGTATCAACGAATTTGAAAGCAAGTATTCCAATAAAATAGTTAACCTGCATCATAAATAACAATCCAAGCAGTGTAAGCACAAGAGCAGAAAGAATGTTCCAAATACTTGTGCTAATTACAAAGCTCACATGGAAAATAAAGATCCATATCAATGACGCAATCAAATTGAATAGTAGCAGAAAAGCCGATCTGCCAGCTGTCTGGGCTGTGAAGAACCTAAAAATCCCAATAGGCTTTACAATATATTTTGAGAATCTTCCATTTTTTATCTCTTCAGCAATTTGCCATCCTGTAACTGAGGACTGATCGAGCTGGGTTAAAAATGAACTGATGATGTAATAAGAAAGCATGGCGTCGAAGGTAAAGCCCGAAACAATGTTTTGCGTTTTGAAGACAGCTTTCCAAAGTACATATGCAAGCAGGATTTTTGAGATTGTAAAAACCATG
Source organism: Pseudobacteroides sp. (assembly GCF_036567765.1). Taxonomy (NCBI): domain Bacteria; kingdom Bacillati; phylum Bacillota; class Clostridia; order Eubacteriales; family Oscillospiraceae; genus Pseudobacteroides; species Pseudobacteroides sp. The sequence continues at coordinate 31,760 of NZ_DATCTU010000031.1, read as the reverse complement.
CTTGCTATAATGTCAAAGCGGTAGGCTATCTGTGTTTTGAATATGATCTTTGATGTTTCGAAGTATTTTTTCACAGGACTTCACATCCTTTATCGGAGTAAATTCTCTCAACAACATTACCAATGTCCTCTTCCTCAATAGAAATATCATTTACTTCGCACTTGTTCAAAATAGTCCCTATAATACAGCGGACATCTTTTCTGTGTGCCATAAAAGATAGTTTGTAAGGGTTTTCCTCAATTATTTGAATATCAAGATTAGGACGGTAAGATGTTGATTCATCAAATGTTACAGTTATCAATTTATGTGTTTGATAACTGTTAAAAAGCATTTCAAGGCTTCCATCATAAATTTTGCTTCCGCTGTTTATGACTACACATCTCCCACATAGGCTTTTTATATCTTCCATGTAGTGACTGGTAAGGAGTATTGTTGTTCCATTATTGCGGTTTACTTCTCTCAAAAAGCTTCTTATTTGTTTTTGAGCAACAGCATCAAGCCCAATTGTAGGTTCATCAAGAAAGAGTATCTGCGGGCTATGCAAAAGTGCAGCTATAAGTTCCATTTTCATTCTTTCACCAAGAGAAAGGGTTCTGACCTGCACATTTAGATAATCCTGAACAGCAAAAAGTTCAGTAAAATAACTAAGGTTTTTACGATACTGAGCTTCTGGGATATCATATATTTCCTTAAGAAGCAAAAATGTATCTGCGGCAGATATATCCTGAAATAACTGGCTTTTTTGTCCCATAACAATTGCGAATTGCTTTTTATATTCATTTTTCAGTTCATTAGGCATATACCCCAATACGGAAATTTCACCTGATGTAGGAGAGATTATCCCGGTCAGAATTTTCATAAGGGTAGTTTTTCCCGCACCATTTGGGCCTATTAACCCGATAAATTCACCTTGATTAACATCAAGATTAAAATGGTTTACAGCAGCCTTTGTGATTTTTTTCCTGTCAAACAAACTTTTAATACTGCCTTTCAGGCCTTCTTCCTTTTCAAAACGAGTATACAATTTATTAAGATTTTTTGTGTGTATTATATTCATATGAGTTAGCACCTTTCTCAGTCACTTGTTTCAATTATTGTTTGAGGATCATGTTTGCGTTCCATTTGATGCCTTTTCTTGCGGTTTTCCACCGTTTCAAATATAATTGAGAAGTCATAATCTTCAGGATAAAGCTCACTTGCAGGCACATGCAGCTTTAGTCTTTTATGATTGATCAAAAGCTTCTTGTTTTTCATTTGCACTCCAATTTCGCCCTTTTCATTTGCCTTTTGATATACAATTCCAATCATTTTTTGAGGATAAACCATAACGCTGTCGCCTTTATTAAATCTCATACTTCGTGGGTTGTTCCTGGTATTTTTGATATCCTGCTTCCGAATTCTTTTGTCAGGCATTTCTCTTTTCTTCATTTCCTTGGGAGGAGTACCAATGTTATTGGAATTTTCTACAAAAGCTGTAGTTCTATCACCATATGCAGCTAGACTTGCCCGTTCAATCATTTTCATAGGAAGCCCTAAGCACCTTGCTATGTATAAAGCACAGCTCTCACCTGCCTCGCCGATTTCCAACTTGTATAAAGGCAACAGGCTTTGCAGGTCGAAGCCCATTCTTGCATTTATGAGACCAGGTACTGATTTGGCAAATTCCTTTATTTCAGGGTAATGAGTGGTTGCAACAAACAGGCAGTTTTTGCCTATCAACTCTTCCAGGATAGCAACAGCAAGCCCCATCCCTTCAGCAGGATCTGTTCCTGAGCCCAGTTCATCCAGCAAGACCAGTGAGTCTTCATCTGCCAACTGCAGTATCTTTATAATATTTGTCATATGGGATGAAAATGTTGAAAGGTTTTCAGTAATACTTTGGCCATCTCCGATATCACACAACACATAACTATTCATTGTGAAGCACCCGGTCTCTGCAGGAACATGCAGACCGCTTTGGGCCATCAGAGATAATAGACCTATGGTTTTTAGTGCAACAGTTTTTCCTCCAGTGTTTGGGCCGGTTATTATGATGCCTTTGTAACCTCCCCCACCTCCCCCAATATGAAAATCAAGAGGGACTATGGTTTCTGCTTTCAATAGCGGGTGTCGGCCTGCCTTGATTACTATTTTTCTTTCACTGGAAACGGGCAGTGGAACAGCCTTCATTGCTATGCTGAGTTTTGCTTTGGAGAAAATGAAGTCAAGGCTTTCCATGGCTTCAATATTTATATGAATAAGCGGCAAATGCTCTTCTACAAGAGCTGTCAAAACATACAGTATGCGTCTAACCTCGTTTTCCTCTTCAATGTGCAATATGCCCAGCTCTTCATGCATTTTTCTTACAGCGGATGGCTCAATAAAATAAGTGCTTCCGCTTTGTGACATATCGACAACCGAACCGCTCACCTGGTTTTTGTATTCTCTTTTCACAGGCAGTGTATAATGCCCGTTGCGTATGGATACAAAACCCTCGGAAAACCAAATTTTATTATTGCGGAGAAGTGAATCAAGCTTGGATTTAACCTGTACTTCTGTGCTTGATATTTTTCTTCTAATGTCATTAAGCAGTGGGGATGAACTGTCAACAAGCTGAGAACCGCGTACCGACCCATTTATTTCATCTTCAACATTTGACAAGTCGTAAATAGATTTTCCATATGAGGCTACTGCTGTAAAAGATCCTTCGGCTTTTTTTAGGTATGCTTTTAACCTCCTGCAAGATGCAAAAAACTGTGCGATATTACTCAGTTGTTCCGGCATTAGAAGTGTTCCCTTGTCTGCTAAAACCAGAAATTTATCAAGATCATTCATTGCTGAAAGGGGAGGGGTACCATAGTGCTCCATAATCAGCTTTGCCTCAGTTGTTTCATTTAAATGTCTTTTCACTTCACTTTCTGATAGGTATGGCTCGAGATTCCTGATTTTGGACTTAACCCGTTCACATAAGGCATATTCCTCAAGAATACCAAGTACTTTATTAAATTCTAGCGTTTCATACATTTTATTATTCATTGTTTAGTCTCCTTTTTGTTTTACTTGATTTTTCACGATAGCATCAGGATTGCAAAATAAAAACACCCGCAAAAGACATACCTCCTTCTAAAAGGCAGAATGCTCCTGCGGGTGCAAAGGAAATTAAACAATTGTATTTATCGGCACAAAATCTCTTCGCGATTTTAGGTCACTTGCTTTGCAAGTTCCCAAAATAAAAATAGCCCGACAAACTCACCTTGTCGTGCCATGCATTTACAAATACAATTCGAAAATGGTTTTTGAAGCAGTCAGTAAGGTAATGCCTTATTTGGACACAGATAATAGACAGGCAAATCACCTGTTTTGTTTAATTTGTGTCCTTCCAACTTTATTTAGTTGAAAATCACCTTTACATAACTTACCGACATCAAAACCGTCCTTTCAATTGTAAGATATATACAAAATATCACATTTAAAAAGTTTAGTCAATGGCAAGTTGCATCAAATACTTTGCTTTAACCTATAAATTTTCTCTTTGGCAAGATAATTTACGAAAAATGAATGACCTCCATTCAAGAGCATTCCTTCACTTTTTCCAAGTACCAAAAAACCGGTGAAATCAAGGGATTTGGAAAGCGTAAAAAGTACTTTTTCCTGTGTTTGAGGCGTTAAATATATAAGAACGTTTCTACACAAAATCAATTGAAATTCGTTAAGAATACCATTCCCAATAACACTATGCTGAAAAAATAGGATATTCTTTTGCAAGTGACTTTTGATCTTCATGTACGAATCATTCAGATCAAAATAGTCAACAAAGTTTCTTGTACCGCCGGATTTTTGGTAATTGAGAATATCTTTATCTATATTACTTGTTGAAAATAATCCATTTTTTGCTTCCTCTATTATGTACGGATTTATATCAGTCGCGTAAATATATGTTTTGTTTAGCAATCCCAGTTCATAAAGTAAAATCGCAAGGGAGTAAGGCTCCTTGCCGCTTGAGCAGCCAACACACCAGATTTTTATATGAGAATATGAACAAAGATAAGTCAATATTCTATTCCTTAGCATGAGAAAAACATCAGGATCTCTGAAAAATCCTGTTGTATTTATGGATAAATCAAGAAAAAGCTGTTCGAATATTTCTGGTTCTTTCAATACAGCTGCCTCAAATTGTTCAAAACATGATATGTTTTCTCTAAGCATAGTGATATTAATCCTTCTTATTACACTATCAATCTGGTAGCCGGTATAGTCATACCCGAATTTTAAACGGATATTTTCCAGGAAACGGTTTACCATATCGGTATCCAAGCTTCTTAACTCAGATATTGGTGTTTTATTATTTAATTTAGCGTGTAATGATTTTTTTAATACGTATTCACATTTTATACCAAGATCCTGCAGGTATAAGTAGAGAAAACGCTTTAAAACATATATCTTGCACTTTAATATTTTTCGTAAGTAGCTGATTTTTTCAACAATTCTCGTATTAAGCGTATTTGCTCCAATAAATGTGATATTAAATTCTAAAATATTTGAAGCCTCAAGTTCCCTTAATAGTCTTTCAGTATCCTCTTTTGTCTCAATTTCCCCAATAACGGAGATATTTTTAATATAACTATTTTGAATATAATGTATATTTAAATCCATATATTACTCCCTATGCTCCTATTTCTTATTGCTCCAAACCTTCACTAATCGGACTAATGTATCGTAATCTACCGGCTTTGAGATATAATCATTAGCTCCGGCCTCAATGCATTTATCTTTATCGCTCTTTAGTGACTTAGCTGTAATAGCGATAATTGGAATTTCCTTAATTAAATCGGTCTTCCGAATAGCAATGATAGTTTCATAGCCATCCATTTCCGGCATCATAATATCCATTAATACAAGGTCTATTTTGTTATCCTTAAGCTTCTCCAATGCATCTTTTCCATTTCCTGCCTCTAAAACATTAGCTCCATACTGTTCCAGTGCGGATGCCAAAACATAAACATTTCTTGGGTCATCATCCACAATCATTATTGTTTTTCCTTGAAGATTTAGAGAATAATCTTCCTTGGTTTTTGAATTAATGTAATACTCGTCTTTCTTATACCTTTTTACCTTATGCAAAAATAGAGTAACTTCATCAAGCAGTCTTTCTTCGGAGTTAGCAGTTTTTATTATGATGCTGTCGGCATAAGTCCGTATTTCCTTTTCTTCCTCAAGAGACAGTTCTCTTCCCGTATAAACAATGAGGGGTATTTCTATCTTTTTTTCACCGATGAATTTGCAGACATTAAGCCCGTTTCCTTCTTTCAGTGCCAAATCCAATACTATTACATCATAACTGCCTTTTAATATTTCATTCTGAGCAGCTATTTGAGTATCAACAGCTTTTATAACAATATCTCCATTTCCGATTATCTCTTTTATGGCTTCCTGTTGTACAGGGTTATCCTCAATCAGAAGTAATTGCTTAGGGTCCTTTTCTGAGAAATCTATCATTTGGGAAATCAGCTTGACAATTTGGGACTCTTCGATTGGTTTTTGCTTAAAACCTACTGCCCCCATTCTTTGTGGCTTAAAATTCTTCTCCCAAACGGAAATAACATGTACAGGAATTTCCCTTAGCTCGATAGTACTTTTCAGTTCTCTCAGTACATCAATACCGCTTATATCGGGCAAACCTAAATCCAATAGAATACCTTTAGGCCTGTGTTGTTTTGCCAGCTGCAAACCGTCTTTTCCATTGGCTGCTATAATAGAATTGAACCCCATACCTTGAATAATATCTTTCAAGTACTCTGCAAAGATTAAGTCATCCTCTATAACTAACACTGCATTATCGGATTTGTCTTGTGACCTAACATCAAGACTACCGGCAGCAGTTTCCTTTTCTGCAGCCCAGTAGTGAGCTAGTGATGAAGTATGGATTCCTGGATTATCTGGAATAAGGTTTGGAATATATAGTGAAAATTCACTTCCGTGGCCCAATTCACTTCTAACTTTTATTTTTCCGCCCAATAACTCGGCTAGCTTTTTGGATATAGATAATCCTAAGCCGGTTCCGCCGTATTTCCTTGATATGGAACCGTCACCCTGTTGAAACTCCTCAAATATTACTGCCTGTTGTTGGGGTGCAATTCCAATGCCTGTATCCTTTACTGTGAATACGACTCCCGCTGAATCAACGCCATCCCTTGCAATATTAAGAGTTATATAACCATAATTGGTAAACTTTATAGCATTTGATATAAGGTTCCTTAATATTTGTGATATTTTATGAACATCACCGCACAGGCGATTGTTTACCATGTCCTCCATAACCAAATTTAGTCCTTTTTCACTTGTCAGTCCTTCGAACATTCGTTTGGTTTCACTGATCAAGAAACCGGAATCAAATTCCTGTACATCGACAGTCATACGCCCTGCCTCTATCTTGGAAAGATCTAAAATGTCATTTATAAGACGCAGAAGTTCTTGTCCTGCGTTGTTTATTATATCGATTTTTTCTTTATCGCCTTCTACAAGCTTGCTTTTTGCTTTGTTTAGCAATAACTTGGAAAGGAGGATAATTGAGTTCAATGGAGTCCTTAATTCATGGGACATGTTAGCAAGGAATTCTGATTTATACCTATTGGAGTTTTCAAGTTCCTCAGACCTCTTTTTAAGTTCTCTGCCTGTTTCTTCAAGCTGCTTGTTCTGTATATTTAAAACTCTTGCTTGTTCCTCAAGCTGCTGCTGCTGTTCTTCGAGCTGTGTATTGGTTTGCTGGAGTTCTTCACTTTGCTGTTGAAGAAGCTGCTGCTGTTCTTCAAGTTCGGTATTCGTTTGTTGCAGTTCTTCTGTTTGCTGCTGTAAAAGCTCCTGCTGCTGCTGCAGTAATAAGTTAGCTTCTCTGAGCTCTTCAGCTGATTCTCGCACTTCTTCCTGTGTTTTTTCTGAAATGTAAAGTAAATCCTTAATGGTTTGGGTTTGGAAAGATGAGTATAAGTTGACAGCTATAATATTACTGCAGCAATCCAAGACCTCAAGTTTTGCTTTATTGAAGTGCTCAAATGAAGCTAGTGAAACAACACCGTAAAGTTGATCTTCATAAATCAATGGTATGGTATATGTGTTTAATGGTGCTTCGTCTATTATTCCCGTGGATATGTAAGTTTCTTTTTTGTTGATGTTATTAAGGAATATGGGCTTTTTTTGAAGTGCAGCCTGGCCGATAATTCCTTCCCCTATTGCAATTTTTTCATGTAGCTTGTCCTGTTGGGTAAATGCGTAGGAAGACTTTAGGTACAGCATATTGTTGTCGCTGTTGTATGTATATAAAACCCCTTTTCCCGCATCTGCAATCTCTGAAATGAAATTTACAGCTTTTTGTGTAAGCTCGTCGAGGGTTTTGCATCCCGAGAGTTCCTGGCTTAATACATTCTGGGAATCCTTAACCCAGAACATGTCTTTCAGCTTACACACTAATACATTATAATATTTTGTCATATCTACGATTTCATTTTTACCATTTAATTGCACTGTGGATAGATTACCTGTGTTTGCACTGTTGTCCATAGCTGCTGTCAACATGGTAATAGGCTTTAGAATACTGTTTGTAATTAGAATAAAGAAAAATATAAATACTATGGTCATACTTGTTATTAATATGATAAGAGCATTTTTTTGAGTTGATTCCACTCCATCAGCCTCTTTAATTAAAATATCAGCCATTTTTCTTGAATTTGCATCAATCTTGACAAGTATATTTTCTAATTTAATCACGTACCTGGAGTTAAAACCCAAAACCACATCGGTTGCTTTTATTAAATTCCCGCCTAATAAAAGGTTTATTGCATCTTCCCTGCCTTTAATCCAATCCTGAAATATTTGCCTTGCTTCCTTTTCAAGGTTTATAGTTTCCGGTGTTTCAGAATGTGTATTAATAATGTCAAAACTGCCCATAACTCTTTCGTCAAGTGGTGCGATATTATGTAAACTTTTTAGCACCTGGTCTTTGTTAGTTAATATTAATAAAGCTCTCATGTCCCTCTGTATTTTTATTATATCTACACGTGCCTCAATAGCTGCGTTTGATACTTGCATCGGATCGGTATAAATAGACTTGGTTACAGAAGAGATATTTTCCATTTGAACAATTGCAAATATGCCCACACATATAAAAGTGATAATCCATACTATAAGAATAGCTGTAAGTCTTATCTTTACGCTGATATTTCTTAAAAAATTCATTAATGACCTCCTGGAGAATTAAGTAAATTAATATTTAAAAATATATGTCGGAAAATTCGATATCAATTTTCCTAATTACATTGCTTTCATTTTGAAAAGGATAATTATAGGAGTATTCCTCAGATTTACATATGTTTTCTGTAGGAAGATCAATAATAAATTCACTTCCCGATTGATATTCGCTTACTACGCTAATTTGACCGCCATGCATCTCAACAAGAGCTTTTACAAGGCTTAGACCTATTCCGCTTCCTTCGTTTTGTCTTGTCAAAAGGCTATCAATCTGCTTGAATCTTTCAAAAATAACTCCAACCATATTTTCTGGTATTCCGATTCCAGTATCTTTTATGGATATTCTGACCAGGTTTGGGTATTCTTTGATCAATACAAAAATGCTTCCTCCTTTAGGGGTAAATTTTATTGCATTGGAAAGAAGGTTTAGAATGATTCTTTCAATTGCGTCAAGATCGCATAATATGAACTTTTCCTCCACATCTGTGTCAAAGGTTATATTTATTCCTTTAGTATTTATATAATCCACTACTGACATGGTTATAGCCTCAATAATTTGCACTATATTGCATTTGTTATAGGAAAGAGTAAAATTGCTTGTATCTATTTTTGTAATGTCAATTAAATTGTTTATCAAACGCAGAAGCCTATTGCAATTTTGAGTTTGCATATCTATTTTTTCTTTCAATTTTATCTTTTCAATAGTTGTACTGCTGTCTATATAGTAGTTTATTAACTGAGTTGAACTTAGCAAAATATTTAAGGGCGTTCTTAATTCATGGGTTATGTTTGCAAGAAACATACTTTTAGCTTCATTGGCAGCTACTGCTTCTTCTTTGGCTTTTTGCAATTCCTCGGTTTGCCTTTTTAATTCTTCAGTTTGATTAAGAAGTTCTTTGGTCTGCTCAATTATTTTGTTTTCTAAAATAATATTCATTGAACGTTCTTTTTCAATCAATTTTAGATATACATTAATCCTGTTGATTAATTGATATTCATCAATTGGTTTCGTTATATAATCCACAGCTCCAATTTCAAAGCCCCTTTTTTTGAATTCCTCAGATATGTAAGCTGCAGATAGAAATACAATAGGTATGTCCTGAGTTTTCTTTCTTTTTTTCATATAGGAGGCAACCTCAAAGCCATCCATTTTTTCCATCTGTATATCTAATAGAACCATGTCAACCGGATGCGTATATAAAACCTCTAGAGCCCTTTCTCCCGATTCAGCTTCAAGCACTTCAGCATTGATGTATTCATCAATTAGCATTCTGAGTGAAATGAGGTTATTTGGATTGTCATCTACAATCAGTATTTTAAATGATGCTTCTTTCAAAATTTATACACCCCTAAAATTAGTTATCTCTTTATATATTTACATAATTTTAAATCTTCTTCAAGCTTAGCGTAAAAAAACAGTTGCAAAATCGCAGGTGATATTGTTCATGTCTAGGAAATTATTAATATAGGAAAGTGTTTTGCAATAAATAAAAATGTACTCACCATTTATGGATCTCTTAACAAAATTAAGCACACTTCTATAACATAAATAAGTGTGCTTTAGGTGCAAAACTCGACTCTATAGCTGATTTTTGATCATGATTGGTGTATTGTTGGTAGTTATATTTATAAAATAGACCTAATAAGCTATAAAACAGACTTTGCATTTTTCCGATATTCATTATGTAAATGCCAACAATGCAAATCAAAATAAAAAATATTGATGGGAGTTAATCATAATGAGAAAATTTAAGGATGATCTATATACAAATGCAGGACTGGAAAATCTTATTGAGAATATTGTATTACAGGAATTGTATGATTTTGCTCAAACCACGAAGAATAAACAAAGCAAAGAATTCTGTGTTTGCTGGATTTGTTTGGCTGATGTTGCTGCGATAGTACTCAATGAATCCAAACCATACTATTGTTCAAACTTTATAGACAAAGGTGAAAATAATGATTACTTGATCAAGTTCAGGTCAGAGGTTCATGAGAGAATCGTTAAAGCTTTTGAAACAGTTAAAAAGAATCCCCATCATGAAATATGAAAATTTTATCATTCCTTAAGTCCTATCGCTTTACACCAGTCAAAAAAGCAGTAAAAAATGTGACTATACAGGTACTATATGGGTTGATTAAATAAATCGGTACTTAAGTATTTTTCACCTCGATCGGCAAATACCATAACAACAAAGCCCTCATTCATTTCATTGATGCATTCTAATGCAGCTAGCATGGCAGCTCCGCTGCTCATTCCAACGAATATGCCTTCATGCAAGACAATATCTCTGCACATGGAAAAAGCTGCTTCAGATTCAATCATTACAGTTCGATCAATCTTTGTAGGATCATAGATTTCAGGAACAATAGCTTCCTGCATGTTTTTAAGGCCTTGAATATAATGACCCAGGACAGGATGAGCTTCAATTATCTGTATGTCCGGGTTTTTACTTTTAAGTCCCATTCCAACTCCCATTATAGTTCCTGAGGTGCCAAGGGCAGATACAAAATGAGTGACTTTTCCTTGTGTAGCCTCCCAGATTTCATTAGCGGTAGTAAGGTAGTGTGCCATCTTATTGTATTTATTGGAAAACTGATTTGGCATAAAGTATTTATCAGGATGCAGGGCAATAAGCTCATGTGCTTTTCTGATTGCTCCATCGGTCCCATGAGAAGCGTCAGTTAATATAATCTTTGCTCCAAAAGCCTCAATCATTTTGCGGCGTTCAACAGAAACAGCCTCACTCATGACTATCTCTACAGAATATCCTTTAACTGCACCTATCATGGCCAGACCAATTCCTGTGTTTCCTGAGGTAGGCTCTATTATTGTTTTTTTGTGGGTCAGCATACCGCTTTCTTCTGCCTGCTCAATCATTTTCAGTGCTATACGATCCTTGATGCTTCCAGTTGGGTTAAAACCCTCAAGTTTAGCATACAAAGGAATATGAGGTTTGGGGTTTAATTTTCTTATCTTCACCAGTGGTGTGTTGCCAATAGTATCAAGAATGTTATCATACATGCTCATCATCCTTCCGATTTGCTATAAATACTATACCATGTATTTATAGCTGCTACAATATATAAAGCACCACAAAAGCGGACCCTTAATATAATGCAGACTATGATATGCCGGATAAAAATATTAACTTATTACAGATAAACATTTTAAACTGACTTACGTATAGTATGTACTGAAAGGACAATATGTGAAAAATCTAATAGAGTAATTACTTGCTTATAGAAAAGTAAAACCTCTCCCCCTTGCATTCACTAATTCCTGCAAGGAAGGAGAGGTAAGTTATACAAGTATAAGGCTATAATATCTAGTTGATTCCAAGTGCCTGAGATACTGCATAATTTGATAACTGTAGGCCGTCCCAGTCAAATACCATCGTTCCCACAACTGGATTTGTCAGGCTTGGTGAGTTTTCTAAAGTTATCCTGGTCGGAGTAACTTTTAATACTTTGAATCCAATTATTGCTATTGAACCGGTATTTTCAGCTACACCTGAGTTTTTATACGCAGACATGTTCATATAAGTTCTTCCAAATGTAAGAGTACCCTTTGTAAGATCATTCATTGCCATATCTGTTCCGCTGTATCTCTTTTGCAATAATGTTCCGTAGTCTGGAGCTGATGATGAATCATATGGTGTGCCGTCAAGGTATACAGGCTGTAATACAGTAGGATCATATTTGATATTAGCTTGATACCCAGCTACCGAATCAAACTCTTTCACGCTTAATGTTGCTTGGATGATAGTACCAACAGTTGCAGTTGTTTTGTCAACTGTCAGAGCAACTTCACCTTTTGTAGGAGATGTTGCTGGCTTGGTTGGTGTAGGTGTAGGTGCTTTGGTAGGTGTTGCAGCTTTAGTTGGAGTTGCTGATGGAACAGTACCGGAGTTTATTGCAGGTGCCTGAGTTACTGCGTAACCTGACAGCTGAATGCCATCCCAGTCAAATACCATCGTTCCGGTAACAGGATTAGTTAAGCTTGATGCGTTTTCCAATATAATCCTAGTGGAAGCAACCTTTAATACCTTAAAGTTTATAACCGCTAGTGAACCAGTGTTTTCAGCTACACCTGAGTTTTTGTATGCTGCCATATTCATATAGCTTCTTCCAAATGTAAGGCTGCCCTTTGTGATGTCATTTGACGCCAGGTCTGTGCCGCTGTATCTCTTCTGCAATAAAGTTCCGTAGTCAGGAGCTGATGAATTATCATATGGTGTACCATCAGAGTATACAGGCTGTAATACAGTAGGATCATATTTGACATTCACCTGGTAACCTGCTACCGAATCAAATTCTTTTACGTTTAATGTTGCTTTAATTATATCACCAACAGCAGCGGTTGTTTTGTCAATTGTCATATAAACTTCACCCTGTGAAGGTGATGTAACTATCTTAGTAGGTGTTGGTATAGGTGGTAATGTAGGTGTTGCAGCTTTAGTAGGTGTTGGTGTAGGAACACTGCCGGAATTAATTACTGGTGCTTGAGTTACTGTATAACCTGCTAATTGTGTACCATTCCAATCGAACACCATTGTACCGGAAACCGGATTAGTTAAGCTAGAGGTATTTTCCAAAGTAATTCTGGTGGAAGCAACCTTTAGGACCTTAAAGCCAATAACTGCCAATGAACCTGTGTTTTCCTTTAAGCCTGAAGCTTTATAAGAATCCAATGACATATAAGTTCTTCCAAATGTGAGGATACCTTTAGTAAGATCATTTGATGCCATATCTGTACCGCTATATCTCTTCTGCAATAATGTTCCGTAATCTGGGGATGAAGAATTATCATATGGAGTTCCGTCAAGATATACAGGCTGTAATACTGTTGGGTCAAATTTGATGCTCGCCTGATAACCGGCCACCACATCAAAGTCTTTAACACTTAATGTGGCTTTAATGATATCTCCAACAGCAGCAGTTGTTTTGTCAATTGTCATATAAACTTCGCCCTGTGAAGGTGATGTAACTATCTTTGTAGGTGTTGGTGTAGGTGCTTTAGTAGGCGTTGAGGATGCCTTAGTAGGTGTAGGTGCCTTGGTAGGAGTAGCTGATGGTAAACTACCTGAGTTAATTTCTGGAGCTTGGGTTACTGTGTAACCTGTTAATTGTGTGCCGCTCCAATCGAACACCATTGTACCGGAAACCGGATTAGTTAAGCTGGATGAATTCTCCAAAGTAATCCTGGTTGCTGTAGCCTTTAATACCTTAAAGCCAATAACAGCCAATGAACCTGTATTTTCTTTTACGCCTGAAGCCCTGTAAGAATCCAGTGCCATATAAGTTCTTCCAAAGGTAAGGATACCTTTTGTGAGATCGTTAACTGCCATATCTGTACCGCTGTATCTCTTCTGTAATAATGTTCCGTAATCTGGAGATGAAGAGCTATCATATGGAGTTCCATCAAGGTATACGGGCTGCAACACTGCAGGATCATATTTAATATTTGCCTGATAACCAGCTACAACGTCGAAATCTTTAACACTTAATGTTGCTTTGATGACATTTCCAACGGAAGCTGTAGTTTTGTCAAGAGTCACAAATACTTCGCCTCTAGATGGTGAAGATGTTGGTTTAGTAGGAGTAGCCGAAGCTTTAGTAGGAGTAGCTGGTGCATTAGTGGGTGTAGGCACTGAATTTGTTGGTGTCGGTACAAATCTGGTAGGAGTAGCCGAAGCTTTAGTAGGTGTTGGAACTCTTGTTGCTGTCGGAGATGGTGGATTTGATACAGAACTGCCATTTGGTACTGAACCAGCAATTAGGGTTCCTGATTCAAATACAGCAATATAAGGGTTTTCTACATACTGTGATATGGCTCCGGTGTATGAGAAGTCGTTAGATTGGTCAAAATTCGTCCAATCACTCTTTGCTATCCTACCTTGGATAGTAACTTCAGATTGTTTTGGCCATTGTGCTCCGGCAGGTGAAATAGTTCCTGAAGACGGTTTTATTTCAATGTACTTATCAGCTTTACTTGCTGTCGGTGAAAAATCATAGAATGCTGTAGAAACTGATCCTATGCTGACGTAGTCAGTATAATATTTCAGTTCTTTATTGTTGTCCTTGGTAAAGTAATACCTAATGGTTAACTTAGAAAGATCAATATCGCTTGTCCATGCATTTCTAAGCTTGATGTTAACGTAGATCTGGTTCGAGTTGGCACTTGCTCCATTATTGCTATAAAACACTTTTATACTACCAGGTGTTGCAGCTAATGAAACGTTTGAGAATAAACCACCTAATAACAATAATGTGGTAAGCAAAACTGCCATAAGTCTTTTTAATTTCATGAATAATTACCCCCTATACACACTTACTTATACTTTATAGTTTGCAAATTTTAACCTCCTTACCTAAGATTTGATAAACTTTGTACTTTTTGGAGTACCATTAAAACTAAATTAAGGTTATTTTATAATCAATAGTCTGTCACTATAGCTATAAGCATTTAGCTTATAATATAGCCGACTTATTGTTATACAACATAAAGTAATACAGATCTTTGTTTTTTAAAATCTCCATATAAGCTAAGATTATTGCATTAATATTTGAAATTATAATTAAGATAAATAACATGCAGCTGGCAATACTTTTGCAGACATAAAAGCCGATAGCATTAATGTTGAAAAAAGCTTTATAAATAGAAAACCAGTTAAAAATTAAATGTGGGAATAATGCAGGTCTTGGATTTTGTCGATCCTCCTCAAGTGATATAAGGTTTATCAACATTTACAGAAAATATTTGAGTACTGCTTCGAAATGAATACGATCATTTTTGTAACATAATTAAACTCTTAATAATTTAATTATATTTAACTTGAGTACCTTTGTCAATACTTAGCAATAGATTGACATAGAATAAAGGATATCTATTATGTTTTCTTTAACAGCAAGTTTCCCAAGTTGTTTGCCAGATTATTTACAGTCTCCAGTCCCCATATATCTTTTGAGGCATCACCCATTATGGTCCCACCGCTATGACAATAAAATGGCCCGTCACTAACTACTTGAAAATTAAGCTGTAGCATAAAGGTTTGAAGGTTTTGAAGTGTGGTTTCCTGTCCGCCGTTTCGTGAGTTTGCACAGGCTATTGCACCACCTATTTTTCCTGTCATAGGGAGAGTATCTCCATAATTAGCCCTTGTAGCGACGCAGCGGTCCATCATGATCTTAAGCTGTCCGCTTACCATTCCGAAGTAAACCGGTGAACCAATAATAATCCCGTCACACCATAACATTGCATTTATTATTTCTAACATATCGTCCTGCTGCCAACACTTGTGGTCACTGGCACATTTGAAACAGCCAATACAGGGATGTATTACCTTTTGGGATAATGATATATAGCTGCTTTCAAAACCTCGTTTCTTAAGTGTACTCAAAGCATATTGTACAGCGTAAGCGGTGTTTCCGTTTTTATTTGGGCTGCCTGAAATACCTAGAATTTTATAAATGAGAACCACTCCCTTGATAAAGCTAATAAGATTATATCATAACTGTATTATATAGAGTAATTTGTGAGGTCTCAAGATAAAAAAGAGCACATTCCTATTTTATATTAAATTTACATGCTTTATTAAAGTATCTTTCGAGATCCAAATTCATATTTATATAAGGATAGATTCTACACTTTCAACTCAAGCCAATTATAGTAAGGGGTTAATAAATATGAATTTGAACAGTATGTCATCATTCTACCCACCACAACCTGATAATCCAAACAGTTTTGAGAGGCATATGCTGGAGCAATATGCATTAAACCAGAGGGGGAGGCCTGAAGACTTTGAATATATAAGAAGGCTCATGTCACCACCGGAGGATATAACAACAATAGCATTCCCAGGAAGTCTCAAGGGCATCAGAGTGGGCATTATAGGTGCCGGGCTGGCTGGATTGTCAGCGGCATTTGAGCTTAGAAAGACTGGAGCTGATATTACAATATTTGAGGCAGAAGAATCACGTATTGGCGGAAGGGTATATACTTACTATTTTGATAAAAAAATGCCCTTATATGGGGAACTTGGATCTATGCGTATACCTGTATCACACGAAACTGTTTGGCACTACATAAGCCTTTTTAAGCTGCCAACCAGACCGTTTATACAAACAAATGAGAATGCTCTTATTTATCTAAAGCATACAAGGGTCAGAAACGATGCCAAAGGTGAAAATGTGATGAAAAAGATATACCCAAAATATGATCTGAATGAATGGGAGAAAAGAACTCCATGGCAGCAGCTTGTATATTACGGTCTTGAAAGGCCTCTGTTATATGCTGATGCTATGAAGAGGAGTGAGCTGCTTCAAGTTAAACCTCTTTATAATGATAATATTCTTTATTGGGACTGTCAAAGCAACAGAACTATAATGGAGGCAGCTGCACTAAGCCAAGGAGCAATCAATCTCATTTCAAACCTATCTCCTTTAGCAGGCCAAAACTTATACAACAGTTATATTGATATTGCACAGGCCAATTATCCTGCAAACCTCTCATTCCTGTATGAGATACCTGGAGGAACTGCCAAGCTGCCATATGCATTTTTAAATTCACTTATAAGTAATAACCCATCCGGAGATTACCCTAAAATTCCGGTAAACTATCTCGGAAAGGTCAAAGTAAGGCTTGGAAATTGGATTACAGGAATTTATAAAGTGCCTGAAAGCGGAAGAGTCTCACTGGCATATAGGAATAAAGGAAATAGGAAGGACTCTTATGAGAATTTTGATTATGTAATATGTGCAATTCCGTTTTCTACTTTGCGAAGTGTGGATATTAACCCTCTCTTTAGCAGCATTAAGATGCAGGCCATAAAAGAAGTAAATTATATAGACGCTATGAAATCGCTGGTTTTATGCAGAAGGCGTTTTTGGGAAGAAGGGGAAGAGGATGAGCAGATTATTGGAGGGGGATCATATACAGATCTTCCTATAACTTCAATCTGGTATCCGGCAGACCATGCACAGTACTGTAAAAAGCAGATGATAATGAACTATGGGAGTTACCCTTATACAAAGCTTTGTCTGTCAATGCAAAATCAAAAAAATCTGGTATCTCTGCCGGGAGTATTGATTGCTTCTTATAACTATAACATGGATGCTGTAAGATTGGGGAATATGAGGCCTGATCTTCGTATTGAAGAGGTTAAGCGTGAGGTTGAAATGGTTCACGGGCTGCAAAAGGGCTATTTGGATAATATAGTGTTGGACAGCAAAACATTGGATTGGAACAGCCATCCTTGGGCGAGAGGAGCACTATGCTTTTTTACACCGGAGCAAAAAAGATTGTTTTCATATGGGATGGCTTTACCTGAGTATGATAACCGGGTGTTTATGGCCGGTGATCACATATCGGCTGTGCATCGCTGGATGCAGGGTGCCTTACAGAGCGGGATGAAAGCTGCTAATGATTTGGCCTTCGCTTGCATAAAAAATAATACAAATAATACAATTAATACATAGTTTATTTTATGCAATTGTTTGTGGAAGTATCATTTCAATCGTATTGCTAAAGTTAGTATTATAGGACGGAGGAGAATTAACATGAAATATTTTTGCATGCCCTCGGATTTTAAAAATGAAACTATAGATGAATACTGCGAAATAAACAATAAATATGGAGATTCAAAAATAATTGAAATCTATGGACAATTAGCACCTGATACAGTCTTTGGTTCATGCAGAGCTCCCAAAGGACTTCCAGTGGTGGATAGGGGTAAATTAGAAGACTATGTAAAATATTGCAATGAAAACGGGATCCAATTTAACTATGTAATAAATGCAACTTGCATGTCTAATGAAGAAATTTCAAAATCAGGGTTCAAAAGAGTTAAAGATTTTTTTGAAATGCTGGATGGAATAGGAATAAGTTGGGTAACAATATCACTTCCTTCGTTGATGGAAATAGCAAAATACACAGCTCCAAACTTGAAGATTAAAGCTTCAACAGTTTCTCAGATAAATAGCCCGCATAAAGCTGAATATTATGAAAAATTAGGTATAAAACGTATTGTCCTGGACGAAGACATTTATAGGGATTTTAATACCCTTAAAAGTATAAGGAAGGTTTATACAGGAGACTTGGAAATTATCATAAATTCTTTTTGCGTAAATGATTGTCCGTTTAAGATGTTCCATTACAACAGTTTTTCTCATTCCCATACAAATAGGGATGAATGCTCATATTTCAGCTCAAGGTGCCAATATATTCATATTGGGCCGGAAAGCTATATGAAGTTAAACTGGATAAGGCCAGAAGATATTCATTATTATTATGATATTGGGATCAACTATTTTAAAATTCAAGGTAGAACAAATGTATATTCTGGCAGCCCTTCAAAAGCAGTATCTCATTATATTGAGGAGCACTATGACGGAAATTTGATCAGCCTTTTAGAATTGTTTTCAAGCAGCAAGCCTTTAACAATAGCTGGGTGCAAAATTGACAATTCCAAACTTGATGGGTTTTTAAAAAAGTTTGTTGATGATCCTTGTTTTTGCACGAAGGTATGTAATGAATGCAATTACTGCAAAGGTTTTGCAGAAAAAAGTATCAGCAAAAGTGATATTGCCATTCTTGATATAATGGATTTAATGAAAGAAGCTACAAAGGATATATTTATAGAACAACTAAGCAAACCTGATTGATATCAATAATTTTTATTTTTCATAAATTTGACATAAAGCATAAGGCTTTATATGCCGATAGAAAAACTAGTACGGATGCTGAAAAATACAAAAGGATTTGATACAAGGAGATATATCATGTTAAATGCAGAAATTAACGAAATAGGGCAGTTTATCCCTTTGCATTATCACTATCAGATGTTATCTGATGCATCCCGAATGACCGCTTTTAAAAGTGCTATCGAGAAAATAGTCACACCAAAGCATAGAGTGGCTGAGCTGGGAAGCGGCACGGGAGTTTTATCCTCCTTCGCTGCAAAAAAAGGGGCACAGGTCTGGTCGGTGGAATTTAATCCTGCTCTAGTATCAGCCAGCCGCCGGTTTATAAGTGAAAATGGGTTATCACACAAGGTACACATATCACAGGGGGATGCAACTAATTGGCTGCCCCCGGAGCCTGTGGATCTGGTTATTTGTGAGATGTTGCACAGTGCTTTGCTCCGTGAAAAACAGCTTCATGTTGTCAGTGCTTTCAGAGATGCACATTTGGCACGCTTCGGAGTAGCACCGCGTATTCTTCCTAATGCCACTCTTCTTGGTGTGCAGCCTGTAAATCAATGCTATGATTTTAACGGTTATTTTGCCCCTGTGCCTTTGTTTCAGTCGCCATATTACACTGCTGAGGACTGCAGCCCTTGCAGTGACCCTGTTGTATATAAAGTTATCGACTATGATAATGCTCATGTAGAAACCTTTGAGGCAGAAGTGGCTTTCCAATTCAAAAATGATTCAAATGTAAATGCACTCAGGTTTATTACAAAAAGTTTGCTGACCATGGATGCGTATACAGGTCAAACTATAGATTGGCATTCCCAGTATTTAATACTTCCTCTTTGCAAAGCATTTGAAATGAAAGCAGGACAAGAGATGCGGGTGAAGTTTAAATACCGCCCTGGAGAACCCATTGAAACATTGAATAATGCCATTGTAATTGAGACAGCAGAGCAAAAACAGGATAAGGATAAGTTTTCAATGATTGCATAAATCAATTTAAATAATATAAATATTTTAATGTTAATTTTATTAGCACTCTCTCTCGTTGTGAATAAATTGTAATGAGAGGAGTGTTTTTTATGTATAGGATTGAAATTAACACACAAAAAAGGATATTATCCCTATTCAATGATAGTAAATTGGTAAAGCATTATCCTGTTGCGGTTGGAAAGCCTTCTACTCCAACTCCGCACGGGAACTGGACAATAGTTAAAAAAGGATTATGGGGTGAACAATTTGGCG
Source organism: Pseudobacteroides sp. (assembly GCF_036567765.1). NCBI lineage: Bacteria > Bacillati > Bacillota > Clostridia > Eubacteriales > Oscillospiraceae > Pseudobacteroides > Pseudobacteroides sp. The sequence continues at coordinate 11,600 of NZ_DATCTU010000031.1, read as the reverse complement.
GACACTTCATGCAGCTTAGCGTTCCATGGGGGATCTATGGCATTCATGGAACCGATAAGCCTTGGTCCATTTCACAAGCAGTGAGTCATGGATGTGTGAGAATGTATAGTAATGATGCAGCAGAGCTTTATAATCTTATTCCAATTGGCACACCGGTATATATTTATTAAGTACTACTAATCGACTAAAAACAAATATAATTCATTATTCAAAGAAGTTTGTTAAATTCTTAAAAGCTCCATACTTTTAGTCATATGTATTGTATTTAGAGAGAATAATAATTTAGTGATAATATTACTTATTGGAGGTACTCTTAATGGATGAGAATGTAGAGCTATTAAATTATATTCATCAAAATGCTGAAATGGGAAGGGACACTTTGGAGCAATTGCTTGGCATATCAAAGAATGAAGAGTTCAAAGAGATTTTAAGGTCTCAATTGGATGAATACAAATTGATAGATAATATGACCAAAGAAAAACTGGCAGCGTTCGATAAAGAGCCAAAGGACATAGGTGCTGTTACAAAAGCAAGAACCTATATTGCAATAAACGTAAAGACATTAACTGATAAATCCCCTTCGCACATCTCGGAAATGTTAATTCAGGGCAGTACAATGGGAATCATAGATATTACAAAAAAAATGAAGGAACATAAGGATGCAGATAAGGAAATAGTTGATCTGGCTAATAAGCTCTTAGCTTTTGAACAAAGAAATGTCGATGAATGTAAGAAATATCTGCAATGAGTCGTTAAATTGAAACATAGGCATCTGCTGACAGCAGGTGCTTTTTTGATGTCAGCAGCATATTGTATAGATGTGATCTGATAAAAATAAGGGGTAATGCATGTGATAAAGTTAAATCCGGAAAAGCTTTATTTAGAACTTAGATCGGGTGTAACACTTACTGAACCCATATTAGGGCGTCGATATACATTGACACACTCTGACACAACAGCAGAGCTGTTTTTGACAATAGGACCTATGTATGCATACGATAAGATTAGTAGAATGAGGGATGAAGTTATTGCGGAGTGGAGATTATATAACGGATATCCCTATTTGCATGTTTATGTTCATGTGAATGGTCAGTCAGGGTCAGCCGAAGCCTCAGTGAGAAATGAAATTTTCAGGCGTGAACTGCCGTTAGCTCTAGAGGCTATCAGGTATGGGGATAGAAGATTCTTTAAGGAGTATCCTTGTCTGGATAATGCACCAATATGGATACATTTTGGCTCTAATGATCCATATTATAATCGGTTTGAGCACTGGGGAAGTCCCGGAGATTATAAGTAATCTCCGATATGCCCCACTTTCAGTCAAGTTTAGCTCATGCTGCTGTTTATGGGTGTAAAAAATTACTAACTTTAATGTTTTCCTAGGGTATAATCTCTATGTGAATTAAAAACGGTCAGATATTAAGGAGACAAAATGGAGCATTCATCAATATGTACAAAGAAATACCAGATTAAAATAAGCAATTGGCAGAAGTAGCTTTTCATGACAGCCCCGATGATGCAGAGTGGATTATATATAATATAGAAGAAATCGGTACTGCCCTGGCAAAGGGAATATTGAAGTACTTTAACATACCATACATAGCGGATAATTCAAATCTGAATGCTGAAATTAATCTTCTGCATAAAGTTGGTATAATACAATCACCGGAATACTGGAAAGAGAATGCTGTCAAAGGCAAAACAATAAAAGGTGAAAATGCCGCAATCCTCATTCAAAGGGTAGCGGCTTTTATTATGAAGGAGGCAAAATAATATGAATACTAAGTGATTAGCATTTTCAACAATTCAATTGTAAAGGTGGCTCTAAGCCTTAATATGCTTGACTTCTATCCTGTTTAGAGTGATAGATAGTAGTACCAAGTTGATAGAAAGGAGCAGAGGCATTGAGAGTAAGGATAATAGAACCAATAGAAAAGGCAGAATTTAAAAAGAAGCGGGTTTGTGCTTGTGGGGTATATAAGTGTTGGAATCAACATAATGCTATTGCGGAATACCGCAATAAAAATTGTTAGTTTCCGCAAAGAACGTAAAGTTTTTACTTGCGGTGACATATTAAGTAAATTGTGTTATATTAGTTCATGCAAAAAGTTATTAAGATATAAAATAAACTTATATAACATATAAACTATTTTCCATGCATCAATGATTTTAGGCATTGACCATATATGGATGTTTATATACAATATGATATTGTTACCTAAACAGTATTATTAGCATTAACATTAATTTTAATTGTTTTCTAAAGTAAAGGAGGAGTTTTTTGTGGGAATAAGGAAGTTTATTTCAGTCCTGCTTATTTTTGTGCTCATGACTGAAATAATACTGGGGGCTTCATCGGCATATAGTATGGACATGCCTTTGAAAGGGGTCGTAGCAAAAGAAATTGACACGGCTTCGCAAAATGCTGCAGCATCAGAGCTTTCGAGGAAAATAAGCGAATATATTACAAATGAAAGTCTAACAGCAGAAAAGAAGGACAACGCTGTGATAAAACCAAGCGAGGAAAATAGTGCAAGCAATGAAAGTATTGAGGATGTTTGGGATAAACCAAATAAAGAAATTGCAGACATGCCTGTTTCAAGCTTGCTTAATCTTAATGCACCACCAGAGGATGAAAATACTGGTGATATTAAAAGTAAATTTACTATATCCGGTTATATCGCACCAGATTTTACAAGTAGTTTTAACTTTGTAAATGCTGGCTTTAAGGTTGAAATATTGGGAACTGACTTTAGTAGCATAACTGATGATACTGGATATTTTGTACTAACAGGAAGGGCTGATTCACAAACAAACTACATATTGCAAATAACTAAGACAGGCTTCCTTAAAAGGCAAATATATGACTTGACACTAAAAGGCATATTGTCAGTTGGAGCAATAGATAATCCAGTTAAAATGTGGGCTGGTGATATTCCGAAGAACGGAGTACAGGATGATACTATAAATATGTCGGATGTAATACTGATAGCTGTGAACTTCGGGAGGGTGTCAGGAAGTGGTCAATTTAACAAAAGTTGCGATTTAAATGGTGATAACAGCATAAATATGTCGGATGTAATTATTATGGCACGACACTTCAATTCTACACCTGCAAGTTATGATGTTGCAAAAGTGAATGCAGTGATTGATGATGAAAAGCCTTCTGTCCCCCAAAACCTCAAAGCCTTGTGGAATACAGGAGCAAGTATATCGCTTGAATGGCAGGCAGCAACTGATAATATATCGGTTGATAGATATGAGATATATTGTAATGATAAACTTATTGCTGTAACCAAAGAGACATCTCTGGTATGCAGTGGTATGACCCCAAAAGAATTAAACAAGGTCTATATAAAGGCAGTGGATTCTTCTGAAAATATGTCAGATAGCAGCAATATTCTTGAAATACAGGCTCCAGAAGATGATCATGGTGACTCAAAGGAAAATGCAACACCCATTGAACTGGTAAAAGAAATTTCAGGAACAATGACTGACAATAAAGATGCAGATTATTTTACATTTGTACCTAAAACATCAGGTGTATACGTGTATAAGGAATTTAATACCTTGGTAATAGATAATTTTATTTATGACTCTGACGATAATGAGATTGTATCCAGCAATAATGAGTACTATCTTGAAGCAGGAAAAAAATATTATTTGAAGCTTGTAAATGTATTTACATTATATTATAGTTTCACAATACGTCCCAAAGCCTCAAAACCTGACTTGGTAATAAACGGGATTTCAACAAAAAAAGCTTATTTGGGACAGCCAGTAAACATTGAGGTAAATCTACTGAATATTGGCGATGTCGACTGTACTGGAAGTTTTAGAATCATGCTTGACGTTGACGAGCAAAAAAATGTATTTTGGGCTGATGTAGATTCTGATGTTTGTGTTGATTTAAACAAAAAAATATTGGTAACAGGCGGAATAAACGGTTCAAAGTATTGGGTACCTGATACCTTGGGCAAGCATACCATAAGGGTACATGTGGACTATGGAAATTCAATACCTGAGATAAACGAGAATAATACGTACGAGTATCAGTTTATAGTTGATGAGTCCAATGATAATTATGAAAATGCAAAGGAAATGGTGCTGGATTCGGAGATAGACGGAGAGCTTTATCAAGGCTGCGGAGAAGATTATTACTATTTTATACCACCCAAAAATGCAAAATACAGATTTGAAATGCCTAATCCAAAGGATGCCATTTTTTATATGTATGATAAAAATAAAGCTAACTTAGTTGCAACATCAAGAGTATTGAATGAAGCGAAGAAGTTATTATATTGCTATGTTGAGTGCGAACTGGCTGCTGGTGAAAAATACTACATAAGTGCAAAGGGTTATCCAAAAGGTGCAGATCCAAATGAGAAATATAAGATTATATTATATGATGCTACACCGGACTTGATAATAGAAGGCGTCAGTCCTTTAAATATAATGCTAAATAGCGATTCGCAGCCGTATGTGTACATAAAAAATGAAGGTTTAGGAGACTTGATCAAAGGTAACGGCTTCAGGGTAAAGGTTGATATTAAGGAACTGAACAAGACAGTTTACACAGAATATTACAGAGATACCTTGAGAAAAGGCGATGTAGCTAATATTGCACTTGATAGTAGTCTATATAAAGAAGTTAGCAGTAAGAAAGGGACTTACAATCTCCATTTGAGTATTGAAAAGGAAAAGGATTTTTTTGAAACAGATTATGCCAACAATACTACTGATGTTTCATTGAATGTTGGTAATGCTGACCTTGTAGTGTCAGAGATCATAACCCCATATGACAGCGTCGTAAACAATCCATTGGATTTAAGGGTTAAGGTCGCAAACTTCGGGTTGGCAGAAACTAATGGCTTGTTGCCGATTAAAGCTGTGGTGACATTGAACGGTAATACCTATTACACTGACGAATATATTGGGAAAATAAAGCCTTATGAATCTGTGACATTAGCAGTATACGATTCAAACAAGATGCTTCCTGTTATAGGTGTAGCTGGAGAGCATGAAATCAAGGCTGATGTCTTTGCGTCAGACAAGTCTGATGATGGAAGAAAGGAAAACAACAGTCTTCTTGGAAAGCTAATGGTTGACAAAATGCCTGATCTGACTGTTAAAGAAATACGTATGACCCCAAGTGACTTAAGTCAGGGGGATGAGGTTAAATTCAGTGCCTATATTAAAAATATTGGTGAAGGCCAAATTGGAAATAACAAAGTCATAAGGGTAGGATTTAAAATTGACGATGGAGATTCAGTGTATTGGTCGGACAATTATTCATCAGGACTAAAGCCGGGAGAAGAAGTAAAGTTAACATGCAATAAAGGAATAGGCAGTGATAAATGGTTTGCCCAGGATGGTGAACATACAATTACAGCAATTGTTGATGACCTTGGCTGTTTTACAGAAAGTGACGAGATAAACAATACCTTGACCGAAAAGTTTGTGGTAAAAGGTAAATGTGATCTTAGAGTAGAAAGCATAATTCTTGATCCTCCAAATCCTATTGCAGGAGAGAAGGTGGTGCTTAGAGCACAAGTCATAAATGTTTCTGATAGTGGGAGCCCATTTGGAAGATTACATAAGGTTGGGTTTAAAATTAATGATGGGGCTAATATAATTTGGGCGGATTCATTCAGAGGAACAATAGAAGGAAAAGGATCTTATACATTCGCAACAGACAGGGATAAAAACTCATCATTATGGATGCCGATGGCCGAAGGAAGTTTCAAGATAACTGCTTTTGTAGATGAGCATAACGAGATAAGTGAAATTGATGAATTAAACAATAAGCTAGATAAGACAGTTAAAGTAACTAAAGACAGAATTTTTGACGAAGAAGATGATTATGACAACGATGGTATTAAAAATGGTGTGGAAAAAAATATTGGAACTGACTGGAATAATCAGGACACTGATAATGATTCCATTAGTGACGGGGATGAAGTAAACGGTAAGGGTTTTGTTACGGATCCCCTTAACCCAGATACTGATGAAGATGGAGTTTTCGATGGTGCTGAAATAAAGCTGGGCAAATCTCCGATCGTTAAGGATGAGTATACACCGTTTTTGGCAGAAGCACGTACACAGTCAGATAGTGTAGTAGTGGAGGTATATGGAAGCGGCAGCCTCGAAGCATGTCCTATAAAGATTAATGAGCTGGATAATTTCATTTTCAAATCTACTGAAGGAATAATCAGTAATCCTGTAGAGGTCTCACTTGAAGGCTATAATATGCAGCTGGCAACTATTACATTTAACTACAATGAATTAAAGCTTGACGGAATATCTGAAGACGACCTGACTATTTATTGGGTGGACTATGATAATAATGTTCTTGTGCCGCTGCCTGATTATGATGTAAGTGTAGATAAATTTAATAACTGCATCACCGGAAGAGTAAGCCACTTTAGTACATATGTACCGGGCAAAAAGGATATGGGTGGAATAAACCTTAAAAAGGATACAGTTTTCACAATTGATGAATCGGGAAGTATGGATGTAAGTGACGATGTTAAGGCTCGTACAGGCATCCCAATCAAGATAGTAGGCAATATCGGAGAAAAGGATTCCAATTTTGCAGTTGTAAAATTCACCGAGATAGTAAAGCGGTTAATTAATTTAACAAACGATAAAAATGCCATTGTCACAGCATTGAACACGGGTATAGGTGGAGGTGCCACAGATATCAAAGGAGGTCTTCTCGAAAGTGAGAAGATTCTTATGAACTCAAGTAATAGAAGATATGTGTTATTGTTATCAGATGGAGGAAATAATCGTTACCCTGATTCAGAAGTTATCGATACTGCTAGAAGGATGGCACAGGAAAACATAAGGGTATTTTGCATATCGTTGGGTGATGACTCCAGTCTTTTATCTGAAATATCTGACATAACTGAGGGAAGTTATTTTATTCTTGATACAAGTCTAAAAGGTATTGACCTTGAAACTGAGATAAATGATATAGCAGAAAGGCTAAAGGACATAATCGAATCCGAGGAAGATAAACCAAAAGAGAAAAAAGGTCCGGCTAAAAAAATTCCCTCAACCATTCCAAATAAAACGTATGGTTGCATAAATTGGGCAGGAGACATTGATGCCTACGAATTTACACCCACAGAGACAAAGCTTTATTGTATAAGCAGCATTGGAGAAACAGACACAGAAATAAGCGTGTACGACAGCAAAGGTAAGCTGCTCACATCAAGTGACAGTAATGATGATAATATGTGGGACAAAAACTTCTACATACTTATGAGCCTTTCGAAAGGAGAGAAATACCGTTTTGAGGTAAATCACCATGACCTTTTGAATGGAACAGGGGAGTATTATATAACTGTAAGTGACCCTATAAAGGAAAAACTTGGCCCTGATCAGGCATATCTTAAGCTGCTGGCATATGAAATGAAAGGCACATATATTGAAAATTCTACAAATAAGACGGTTGATGTAAGTATAAATGGAGAAACTCACACCTTTAACAAGATATATTTTGTTAATGGACAAGTAGTAGTATATATTAAAGATTTCTTAAATGCTTTTGGCATAACTGAAATATATTCGGCACCAGGAGATAGTGATGAAAATATAGAGCCTGGAGATGTACCGAGAGTTATATCAGAAGTGGGTCTAAATTATAATACTGATGATATAGAAAACATAGAAAAGGTTCAAAATGTGTTAAGTAAATTAGGTTGCTTAAATGAAGTTATTGCAGCTCTATATAGAGAAATGCAGAATAGCTCCAGAGCATATGGGTTTATCACAATGGAAGCAGTTAAAAAATTTCAGATCGATTTTATGGGTAAATCTGAAAAAACTGCAAATGGAAAAGTAGATAAAGAAACAGCTATAGCACTTGATGAATACTTATATTTATATAATATTAATCCTTCGTATCTTAAAGCTAAAGGTGTTAATGTGAGGGCTTATCTGGAAAATGTCTATAAGTTAACATCTGCTAACAGATATTATATATCCTATGACGGCAAGAATATTGTTATTACAGATATAAAAGACACATCTAATGGAAAACAGCTAATATTCATACCTGATTTATACTTTAGTGGAAAGGAAAATAGATGCTATGCAAAGGTAAGAAATATTAAATATGCTTATAAAAAATTTAATGCTAGTGTCTATTGTAGCCAGGAAGTATACAACACGAAAGTCAACATGCTGAAGCTTATGGGCAATGCTATGAAGGCAAGAGGAGTATTTGTAAAAACAGATATTACAAATAGTTTGGGTAGTATTGATGGATATTGGGATGATAAATTTGAAGTAGCTGCAAATAATTATGTAAGGGCTGCACTATTAACAGAATCATACAGTATTTTTAAAAACAGTGAATATTCATTATTTAAAAATAAGGACATACAGGCGATGTTCTTAAAACACTGGACAGGAATTGAACTTAAAGAGGTTATGTTTTATTGTTACCCAGCACCGGCAGACTGGTATGCGAAAATACCTGAACCACCTGTAACGGATGTTTTTAACGGCACTACACCCATAAAGATTACGGAAAATAATAAGGATTATAGTAATAAGGCTAGGGAGTATTATCATAAATATGTTGAACCTTTAGATAAAATAAGGAATTGGATGGCACCTATATATGCACCAAACGGATTGTTTCCATTATGGCTTCAAACAACCTATGGAATATCTGAACAGGATAAGGGTGGAATTCTTGGTGGTATATTTGATAGCCTCGAAGGATATCCAAGAGAAACTATAGCAGGGATAATGAGTGCTTTGTTCGCAATTAAGGATAACCCAAAAGCGGCGGTGGAAGTTCTAGCATTCTTGTTTAAAGCATTAAGCGGATTATCCATATATGAAGAAGAACAAAAAATGCTTAGAACAATAATAGTAGGTGCTATTAGTGCCTATGTTGATAAGTTTATTAATGAGACTAGCTATAACAGAGGTAAAATGATTGGAACTGCAATAGCTAATATATTAAGCTTATTTATATCGGGTGGAAAGGCCATATCTGTTTTCGTAGAATCCATGGATATACTTAAGGGTGCAGGTATGTTGTCTGAAGTAATGGGGAAGCTTGTTACATTAGGCAAAACGAAAGGTCCAGAGTTGTTTTTAAAGACATCTGAGGCTGTAAAACAGATAATAAGTTGCTTAAGAAAAACAGGAGATGAGTTATTTGATATAGTATCACAAACCGCCGAGAAGGGAACGAAGATACTATTTAAAATGGATGGCAGTGGTATAGAAGTCTTAATTGAAAAAGCATATATTAGGGCACAAGGAATACTAGAATCAATGTTGGAATTCTGTATAACAGGCTGTTTTACAGGAGAAACAAAAGTACTTACCAATAATGGGCTTGTAAGTATAGATTCATTAAATAAGGGAGATTACGTATTTGCTACGGATGTAGAAACAGGAGCAAGTGGTTATAAGAAGATTTTACAGGTTGAAAGAAGAAGCAGCAATGAATTGGTCATATTGAACATAGAAGGCAGGATTGTAAGAACAACACCAAGGCACCTGTTCTACATGGCAGATGGCAGCTGGCAGATGGCAGGGCTTCTCAAAACAGGGGACAGTCTTCTTGATGCAGATGGTAATATTAAAAAGGTAGTTTCAGTTAAACAGGAATTGCTTTTAGAGCCCGAAAAGATTTATAATCTAAATATAGAAGATTACCATACATATTATGTATCTGAGATGTCTGTGTTGGTGCATAATATAGGATGCCCCAAGATAGGTGACATGATAAATGATGTAGCTGCATTAGGGAAAATGACAGTAGCAGAGCTGACGGATTTGGCGAGCCTCCTAAAAGCACAGAATTATTCAAGAGTTATGTTGAGGGAATTGTTAGATGGTATAAAAACGGGAACATATACACTTGAGAATGTCACTGATCTGACTAGAATTAGATATAAAATATCTATGCCAAGTACAGGAACGGTAGTATATTTAGATAAATATGGCAAGGTTGCGAAGTTCGAATATATCGTAGGATCTGGAGGCGTAAGAGGTTCAGGATATTCCAGAGCAATTGTTCCAAAGGGAGCAGAGAAGGGCCATATAAAATCTGTATTTGAAGGTGCAAAGGATAACTGTATAGAAGACAGCCCATTTAATATAATTGCTCAGATGCCTGATGTTAATGATCCCTTTATGAAAGCGTTTGAAGTTTTTAGGAGGGATAATTGTAAAGGTATGGTTACTACAGTTGATATTCTAGGAGATGGCTATGTTAGAGTTAGAATTCCTGATGCAGATATCGATATTACATATAATCCCTTATCACGAATTGCAAAAGATCCAATTAATGGTTGGGCTCGAGACTGGTATAAATATAAAGGTAGGATTTGGGATTAAAGAATTATTACCACTTAGGTAATGATAAAAGGAGGAGTTTAATGAAAGAATTTCTTTATCTAATGAAGATAGGCAACCTGTATGGATTTATAAATGATGAAGGGAAGTTTATTATTGAACCTATTTATAAAAGAGCAAATGATTATAGTGATGGACTTGCTTTAATTGAAACAGTAAATGGAATAAAGGGTTATATAAACTATGATAATGAGATTGTTATATCAATGGAATGCGAGAGTCTTTCAGATTTTAATAACGGTAGAGCTTTTTTTAAGATAAATGGTAAATCGGGGTTTATTGATAAGAATGGTAATATCGTAGTTAATCCAGAATTTGACTGGGTAATTCATAATTATACTCAAGATGGCTACTCAATGGTTGAGAATGAAGGGAAAAGATATGTTATAGACTTAAGTGGCCAATATATTTTTCATGATAAGTATGATGGAATTTCCCTTTTTTCTGAGGGCTTTGCTGCTGTAAGAAATAAAGGAAAGTTAGGCTTTATAAGCAAAACAGGTGATATTGTCATTGAATGTATATATAGCAAGGTAAGCCTGTTTTCAGAAGGATTAGCGACAGCATCGATTGATGGTGAAAGTTATGGTTATATTGATAAAACAGGGAATTTTGTAATCCAACCCCAATTTTACCAAGCTTTTGATTTTAAGGAACGGTTTGCAAGGTTTAGGGATAGCAAGAGTAAGTATGGTTTCATAGATAAGTCAGGAAAGGTAGTAATTAAGAACAAGTATCAGTATGTAGGTGATTTTAGTGAAGGATTAGCAGTAATCCAAGTTAAGGATAGACAAGGATATATTGATACTAGTGGAAAAGTAATAGTTAAGCCAGTTTTTGAGCCAGCGAGTGAATTTAAAAATGGACTTGCACAAGTTAATTATGGAGGAGAATGGGGTTATATAAACAAAGAAGGTGAGTTTGTATATAAGCCAAAAGGTTTTGACTTATGGTAGGATCTATACCTAAATAATGTTTTGTTATTCAATTAAACCACATGTTGAATTTATGTCTACATGTGGTTTGTAATTGAATACAAGTAAAGGATATGAAAAAGTATGGAGAATGCATATTTTGTTATGAAGATAGGAAGCCTGTATGGATATATAAATGCTGATGGAAAGTTTTTAATTGAACCACAGTATAAAAGAGCGGATGACTTTAGTGATGAAGTTGCCTTTGTAAAAACAACTGATGATAAATATGGA
>NZ_DATCTU010000030.1 GCF_036567765.1 Pseudobacteroides sp. | reverse complement strand
GCCATGCCCTTTTTTATTTGCTCTGTCGTAACAATATACTTTTTTCAAAGTTCAATAAGGTTTTTTACCTTGTTTTTTATGAATCAAACCTGAATTTTTGTTTTCAAGCCAATTACCAGTTACTTTTCGAAACTATACATAATATTCCCTGGAGCATTTAAAGGTGCTATATTATATATCTTAGCCCCATCACTTAAATCTACCCCTTGTTCTTTACAAGAAGTTTCTCCATGTATGCTACACATCGGTACATGAAATATGCAGCTATTGCCAGTATAAATACACTGGTCATCACCAGATCCAGTTGGAACACTTGCCCGCCATATACTATTAGGTATCCTATACCTGCCTTTGAAATTAAAAACTCCCCCACAATAACTCCAACCCATGAAAGTCCTACATTTACCTTCAGAGCATTCATTATAACGGGAAGGGATGACGGCAATACTACCTTTTGCATGATCTGAAACTTATTTGCTCCGAAGGTTTTGGCAAGCTTGATTTTATCTTGATCAACCCCCATAAATCCGTTCAAGATTTCCAGAATTGTCACAACGATGGAAATGGTAAGTACAATAGCAATTATCGATATGGGACCTGCACCTATCCAAACTATAAATATCGGTCCTAACGCTATTTTAGGCAAACTGTTCAATATGACAAGGTATGGTTCGAAAACCTTCGATAAAAACTCAGACCACCACAGAATGATTGCTATTATTATGCCTAAAATAGTACCAAGAGAAAAGCCTACAACTGTTTCAAGGCATGTTATGCCTATATGCTTAAAAAGCTGCCCCTCATTGTATAGATTGATAAGGGTGGTAAAGATCCTTGATGGCTGGCTTGTTATAAAAGGATCAATAAACTTTAATCTTGCAGCTGCCTCCCACAACCCAAGGAACAGTGCCAATATAAGTATTTGAGTCAGAAATATGCAAAGCTTTTTGACCCTGACTTTCTTTAGGTATTCCTTATGCTCCTCCGATATATATTCATTACCTCTGTCACACATAGACATCCAGCTCCTTCCATATTATATTGAAATACTTAGAAAACTCAGGAGATTCCCGTGATTTTAAAGGTGTTCTCAAGCTTCCGGAAAATATAATGTCATGAATACTTTTCACGGTAGCCGGCCTTTTCGAAAGAACTGCCACTCTGTCCGCCACACTTATGCACTCAGCTATATCATGGGTTACAAGAATAGCTGTTTTGTTTTCTTTTTTAATAATTGAGTAAATATCATCAGTAACTGCAAGCCTGGTTTGATAATCAAGTGCTGAAAATGCTTCATCTAAAAGCAGTATTTCAGGTTTAGCAGCAAGGGTCCTTATAAGTGCAGCCCTCTGCCTCATGCCTCCTGAAAGCTGTGAAGGATATTTGTCTTTAAATTCATATAATCCGTAAGTTTCTAGAAGTTCTAATGCATACTCCTTACTTTCTTTTGTAAGTGCTCTCCTGATTTCCAGACCTAAAAGTATATTTTGAAGTATTGTCCTCCATTCGAAAAGATGATCCTTCTGGAGCATGTATCCCACCATATGTAAGTTCTCTTCCTGGGGCCTGCCGGCAATTAGAACCTTTCCCGATGTCGGATTCACAAGCCCTGAAATTATAGAAAGTATGGTGGATTTACCACATCCGCTGGGTCCTACAATGCTAATGAATTCTCCTTTTTTCACAGAGAAATCTATATTTTCCAAAGCATTAATCTCACCATTTAGTGAGTGGTATTTCATGCCAATATTCTCCAAGTTTACTATAAAATCCACATCCCATACCGCCCTAATTTATGGTAATGGTACATTATATGCAAAAAGCCTTGAAAGAGTATATACTCCATCAAGGCTTTTCTTATGTCTATTCTAGCTTTTATTATTTATTAATGCTTTTATTGTTTCTTCATTGCTTTAAATGCCACTCTCTTTTCATCTTCTATTTCCTTACCGCCTGATTTCATGTAATCATCAACAAGTGAATCATAAGTCTTATCAAAATCTGCTGGCTTACAAGTAATTGATTTAACGAAGATCTGCACTTCTTTGTCTGTAAGTGCCTTAGCGTATTTTGCTTCAGACTCAATAACTCTGTCAAAACGAGGCATGTAACCAGCGTCTTTTAATGCTATGTTGTAAGCTTCTGTAAACTTATTTTCAAATCCCGGGTATCCGAAGGAAGCAGCTTTTATGTTCTTTTCAGTACTTCCAAATTCCTTACCGTTTACTATAATTGACAAGTCAATATAGTTTGCTTTTTTCTCATCAGGAAGCTTGTCATTTGAAATAACGTTCATTGGTATGCCATCTTGTTCATCAGTGTACTGATCACCCTTAACTCCGTTTTGGAGGAATTTTAACACTTCAGGTTTTGACATCCAATCAAGGTATTTAATTGCTTCAACAGCTCTTTTGCTTGATTTTGGTACAATTAGGAATAAACCGTTTGGATTATATTTCATTTTTATGTTTTTGCCATCAGCGTTCTTAAATGGATCTATCGGAATAATGTCGCTGTCAGGTACGTTTTTCTTAAGCTCAGTTGCCAAACCAGGTGTGATTCTGTATGGGAAGTCATAGCTTTGTATGAAAGAACCAACCTTACCTTGTGCAACATCCTTTTCATACTGCTTGCCGTCTTTATCCAAAACAAATTGTTGATTTAAGAGTTTTTCATTATACAATTTGTTCATAAATCTCATACCTTCTTTAAAGCCAGGTATTACCCAGTTTCTCATGGAATATCTATCTTCCTCGGATATTGGCTTTTTAAATGACTCAAGAAGAGTATGTGAAGTCCAGTTAATATTATTAGGGTCAACAGTGATTGTAAAAGGAATAACCTTATCACCAAGTTTACCCGGATCTTTTTCCTTAAAAGCTTTTAATGTGTTATAGAACTGATCAGTTGTTTCAGGAACAGGCATATTTACTTTATCAAGCCAGTCTTTTCTGATAAATGTTCCAAAGCAAGCTTCCATAACCCTCTTTGCAGGAACTGCATATTGTACTCCGCCCCAGTTGCCGTAGCTTAACAAAGTATCGCCAAGATAAGCTTTAAGATTTTTACCGTGTTCATCAAGCAGTTTTCCTAAATCAGTAAGTCCGCCATTCTTTATGTAGTTGTACATCAAACCTTCATTATAAGTAAAGCAAATATCTGGAGCCTGGTTTGCTGCCATCAACACATTGAGCTTATCAACTTCCTGGTTTCTTAAAACAGGTACAAATTTCAGCTTAATGCCGTTTGGATCGCCAAAATTTTTCTGTATCCAGTCTGTCTGAAAATTCTTATCTGCCTGATATCCTGGTGTTGATCTGTCAAAAACTTCAACTGTCAATTCTACCATTTCCTTTGGCTTTTCACTGGCTGTAGTATCATCAGCCTTTTCGCCTTGGCTGCCGCAGCCGGTAATTGCGGTTGAAAGCATTGCCACTAGCAGCGTAGTACTTAATACTTTGCTAAAACGCTTTTTCATAAATACGTCCCCCTAATATAATAATGTATGCTCTCGGAAACTCCGAGGGCTTTATTTATCTGACTTTTGAGAGTTAAATTTTCTTTTTCACCCCCACAAATCAGTTAAAATTTTATTAAAATTTCCAGCTATAATTTCCACAATTATACTAATGTGGTATTGTAC
>NZ_DATCTU010000029.1 GCF_036567765.1 Pseudobacteroides sp. | reverse complement strand
GACTACTCATATAGGTGAGGCTCGTTGTAAACTGGATTCTTGCAAAAACTTTTTCCGCTTGAAAAACTGGAAATTTTCAAATATTAAGATAACAAAAGATTCATTTAGAAATTGTCCAAACTTAAGGGGTTAATCCGGTATACTCATTAGTGGCTAAATTATCATAAGCAGAATTATATAAGTTTGGATGAACCTCCTTCGTTATCCTACCCATCTTGTCATAAGTAATTCTAGTAATACTTGATTTTGTTATTTGCTTTGTTCCATTTGTACCATTACCATTTCCATCATTTTGTACAATTTTTATCAAACGTCCATTGGGATCATAATAATAATCCGTTTTGAACTTTTTAGGTGAAGTCTGACTTGTTTTCCATCCTCTATCATCATATGTATATGTCGTTTCATATTGATTATTATCTTTCACAGAATTCAAGTAATAGTTGTGGTCATAATTGTATGTAGTCTTGGAGCTGGTAAACTCGGGATCATACATATATTTTAGCAGACCTTTAATAGGCTTTTCACCAGGCGAAGCATAGTATTCATGCACTGTAATTGAAAATTTTGAAGTATCACTGGTACCTTCTATATATTCATCTGTTCCATTTAATGGCTGCACCTTCTTTAAGAGGTTTCCATTGGTATCATAAACGTAAAAAGTCAATCTTCCTGATTCATCCTGCTGCTTGATAATACTATTCTTAAAATCATAAAAGTTTAATTTATATCCTCCATCAGGCTTTGTCACTTTTATGATGTTATCCTTTTCATCTCTTAAATATTCGGTTCTGTTGCTATTTATTGTCACAGGTGAATAAGAATCTTCGTAATTACCAAGTCCAAGCTGCCCAACATTGTAACCCCACACCTTTATAATATCATTATTCGTGATTGCGGCACAGTTGTAAAATCCTGCCGATATTTGCTTTATACCTGTCAAGTTAGGTATAAATGTTGGACTAGTTTTGGATACGTTATTTCCAATCCCTAATACTCCGTTTCCATTATAACCCCAAGCCACTACTTTTCCATCCTTTGTTAATGCAAAGCTGCTATATATTCCGGCAGAAATCTGATTTACTGTACCTGTCAATGATGTAATTTCTGTAGGCAAACTTCTTGCATTAAGATCACCAAATCCTAATTGCCCATAAGCATTACCTCCCCATGTTTTTAATTTTCCATCTGACATAAGTGCTATACAATGATATAACCCTCCTGATATCTGACTAGCATTAAAAAGGCTTGCGTTTTCCACTGGAGTATATTTATTGCCTGTAGCTCCAAGTCCTAACTGATTCTGGTCATTCCTTCCCCATACCATTACTTTTCCATTGCTTAGCTTAGCAAAAGAAAAATCCATACCTGCATATACATCTTGAACGTTACTTAACTGCGTTATCTGAGCTGGGACAGAATCACTTATTCCTGATCCCAATCCTAATTGTCCAAAATTGTTCTTTCCCCACGCCAATACATTTCCATTGTTCAAAAGTGCTATTACATGGTCATATCCAACTGCTAATTTTTTAACTCCACTGACTCCTTGCAAGGTGTACGGAAAATTCTTATTTGTTTTATCATTTATAATACCTAGCTGACCAAAGATATTCCTTCCAAATACCTTTACTGTGCCATCATTCATTAGTATATAAGTTGAACCTGATCCTACCGCTATCTGCTTAACGTCTTTCATTCCTCCGATTATTTGCTTTATAGTTCTTGTTTGGTTATCTCCAAGACCTAATTGCCCCTCGGAATTATAGCCTGATACGCTGACTTCTCCATCAGAGTTAAGAGATAGACTATGGGACTCACCAAATACAACAGGTGAAAACTCCGATGCCGGTGTAGTTGTTAAGTTATCAATTGATACCGCTATCTCTCCGCCAAAATTAGCTGCATCGGGTTGATATTCTTCTACATCGGTATATCCTCCCCCCATAGCATAAGCTTTTCCATTTAAGGCTACTACACCTAAAGAGCGTCTGTTTAGGCTCATTGAAGCTTTAGTTCTCCATATATTATAGATGGGATCATATTCTTCAACTTTATTTGCTACAACACTTCCACCACCAGCTCCATTATATCCGCCAATTGCATAAATTTTCCCATTTATTTCACAAACACCCAGCTCTCTTCTTCCATAAAACATGTTTGATTTATCAACCCAGTTGCCTTTTAATCCGTAATTTGGGTTAAATTCAGTAGTTGAAGCTAATTCTACACCTCCACTCCAACCTCCAATAGCATATATTTTTCCGTTTACTGCTGCAGCACTAAGTTCGTACCTCGCAATAGGTAAATCTTGCATTATTCTCCACGCACTTCCTGGCGGGGCAGATGGATCATACTCCTCAACAGATTTTAAAGAAATATCTCTATTCGATCCACCAATCAGGTATATTTTGTTATCTAAAACAGCAACACCCATACCAAACCTTTTTGTAGGCATACCATTACCATAACTTTGCCATACCCCACTGCCATTTTTCCACAATCCACCTTTGATTGTCCATGAATTACTAACAGGGTCATATTCCTCAATAGTATCAACAGCCCCATTGGGATAATCACTGGCATTGCCACCTATAACATAAATCTTCCCTTTTACAGCAGCTACAGCTGGTTCATATCGTCGTACAAGCATATCGGCTTTTCTAACCCACTTATTTTTAATAGGATCATATTCTTCAACAGTTCCATCACCGTTTCTACCTATTGCGTATATCTTCCCGTTTACTGTAACTGCTCCACCCACAAACCCGTCAAATCCCATATTGGCCTTGAAAGTCCATTTCTCATAGGGATAATCAAACCTAGTAACATTATTTTCAGGGTCTTGTGACTTTGTAACGTTATAGTATTGATCATATTCCTTTATTATTTTCCTATTATTTGAATCTGTTATTGTAGTCCTCATATTTATATCATCATACACATAAGTATGGGTGTTTTTAAATCTGTCAGTTATAGTATATACTTTATTCTGATGTATTCCCGTTTGGTAATAAACCATACTTTCAAATGCAAGGCTCGGGTCCTTTATCTGTGTTAAATAATCTTGATTTGTTTGATTAGTCTTATCTTGATAAGTAGTATATGCGTATATATAATTATTTCCTGCCGGGTCCTTAAAACTTGTAAGATTATTATTCGTGTATACATAATCAGTACTTCTTACTATTGTAGTGCCATCAGCTTTCATTTGTTTTATTGAAGTTATAAAATTATATGTCTCGTTATTTATTGTATATGTACTATTAATAACATCAAAATATCTTCCTGTAGCTAAATCTGTAATCTTTGTTATCTTGCCTTTATTGTCAACCTGAATAGATATACAATTCCCATTCTTATCTCTCATTTCACTTAAATATCCATAATGGCTTGTTGAATCTACGCTATTGAAAGTATATACATACTGGTCTTTTGTTGTTAAAACATACTTTCCGTTAACTATTTCCAGTTTGCTTCTTGAGTCATTTGCTCTGAAGTTTATTCCATCGCTGTATCCTGAAAATGTCTGTATGCTACCATTAGGTAATGAAACTGTAATTAATTTAATACCAGTAGATGTATCCTCGTAAACACTTCCATCAAATCCAAACGTCCATCCTCTACCAAACTTACCAATAGTGTTCGATTTTGAATTATAAGATCTGCTTATATTCAGTTTAAAACCCGGTATATCAAGGCTCATATCGATAAAAGTCCTTGAAAAATTACCCGTTGCTGGATTAATGCCATTTTCTCCATAGTGTATCTTTTCTAGAAGATCATTTGACTCCATTATTGTATTTACATTATTTTCATTAGTTGAGTGCATCGGATCATTTCTAAAACTGTCATTATTATCAGGTTGTGGCTTTTTGTTTTTAACAGCGGCGTATGCATCAACTCTGCCACCTGTTGAAACTTTATCTTTAAGATTTGTAGATGTTACAACATTGTTTTTTATTCTTGAAATAATATCAATATAAGTTTCATCAGGATATTTACTTTTAATTAATGCTGCTATTCCTGTTACTAAAGCTGTTGAGAATGATGTGCCATTCATCGTTGTATAGTTATTTTCAGGCGTTATTCCATAGATGTTCACCCCTGGAGCTGCTACATCTATTTCAGCTCCATAATTAGAGAAGCTTGCAAGATTTCCACGATTATCAATTGCAGCTACTGATATTATATTATCCAAATCGAAACATGCGGGATAAGTCTGCATTTGATCTACATTCATACTGTTATTTCCTGCAGGACATGTGAAAAGAATTCCACTATCAGCCATTGCATTTTTCAAGGCATTGTTATAATAAGCCGACCCCCAACTACAATTGATTATCTCCACACCCATTTTTTGAGCATATTCAATAGCTTCAATTGCATCACTTGTATAACCTCCATCACCATTTATAAATTTTAGAGGAAGTATTTTCACATTAGCAACACCAGATATTCCGTTGTCATTAGACTCTGCTGCTATCTAACCCGCAATAAAGGTCCCATGAACATCAATAGATCTGGAATCATAAACATTGCTATCATTATTCACAAAATCATATCCATTTACATCATCTACATAACCATTTTTATCGTCATCAATACCATTAGCAGGTATTTCATTCTGATTTATATATATGACATCCTTGATCTCATCATTTTTAATATCAATTCCTGTATCAAGTATACCAACAACAACATCCTTAGTTCCCTTTGTAATATCCCAAGCTGGAATTACATTTATATCAACTCCTGCTATGCCTTTTTGTCCTCTCGCAACCTGTAATGTGTTGTAAAGCTCCCATTGACTGCTAAACTTTTCATCTGCAGGAATTCCATTTGTATAAAGTTTATAGTTCATCTGAGCATACTCCACGTTAGAGTCTTCACGAAGCTCCTTCAGAAGATTTTCAGAATCATCATTTTCGGATATCTCTAAAACCTCTATATTCCTCATTTTTTTCTTGGTTCTAAGCTTTGAAAGTTTAAGTTTGTCTTTTAGCGTACTTTTAAGCATATCTATAATATCGTCTTTAATATTATCCTTAACCATATCCCTTAAATCTTCTTCAGGTATATTCTTGTATTTTACAATAATTTGACTTCTTTCCTTCAGATCTAGACATCCACTATGCATATCTGTTATTTCACTTTCATCAAATACTGGTTCTGGATGGGGTTCAGGCTTTTCAGGCTCTTTATTGTACGTTACTTTTAAATCATTAACATCCTTCAAAATCTTACCATCAGCACAATCGTTAATTCCTCGGTTTGTGATATCCTGTTTTTTTTCCTTGCCGAAACCAAAGAGCTCTTCTGCACTTACCGGAATATTAGCAGCCCCTGCTACAAACGTTGTAATCAGCACAGATGCAATGAATCTTTTAATTTTACCTTTCATTTATATTCCCCCTGAATTTAGAATGATTTCTACAAATACACTGTATACACTATTCGGAACAAGTCACCTCCTTTAAGATATAGGTATGCTCTCGGAAACTCCGAGGGCTTTATTTATCTGACTTTTGAGAGTTAAATTTTCTTTTTCACCCCCACAAATCAGTTAAAATTTTATTAAAATTTCCAGCTATAATTTCCACAATTATACTAATGTGGTATTGTAC
>NZ_DATCTU010000028.1 GCF_036567765.1 Pseudobacteroides sp. | reverse complement strand
ATTACCGATTTTATTTGTCCATACACTTCTTCTAAGTCCATTACCACTATCGTCACAAGCTTCGTTGACAACGTCCCATTCTGCGATTTTTCCCTTAAAATGATCCATAGTCTTGGTAATGTGGTTATTCATGGCTGAAATCAGTCCATCACGACTTCCACTCCAATTATTCATCCATCCAGGAAGTTGAGCATGCCATACAAGAGTATGTCCACGCACTTTTTTATTGTTACTTATAGCATAGTTAACCAATTTATCGCCGTTTGTAAAGTTGAAATTATTTTGTGAAGGCTCTATAGCATCAACTTTCATCTCATTCTCAGCTACAACCATTCCAAATTCGCTATTGAGAATATTAGCATACGTTGTACCTGTTGTATTTGAGAACCATTGACTGTTAACACATGTGCCAAATGTTATTCCCTTGGCTGCAGCTAATTGATGCAAAGCTGTTCCTGAGGCTGTAGGAATAGGGGTTGGTGTCACCACACGTGTTGGAGTTGGGGTCGATGCTCGTGTCGGAGTTGGTACAGGCGTATTGTTTGGAGAACTGATTACAGTATTAAACTTGGAAGCAATAATAATAACATCGGACATATTTATTGCTCCATCATTGTTCAGGTCATATGACGGATCATATTTACTTTCTCCGATTACCGAACCGAATGCCTTAGCCAAAAGAATTACATCGGCCATATTTATAATGCCGTCTTTATTCAAATCCCCTGAAGTAGTGGTCACAGGTATTGTTGGTATCGATGTATTTACAGCACTACCCGAAAATGAAAACCAATCAATATTTACTGGGCCGGAGAATACCAGATAAAGGTCATTTACTCCTGTTACTTTATTTATGCTGCAAATCTGTTCCTGATATGTATTCCAGTCTCCTGTGGCTTCCACCGATAGTGTGCCTATAAGAGTGCCGGCAGGACCATTCAATCGCAACTCGATTTTGGAAGTAAGTTCGCCTGCAACAAGAGCCTTAAAAGAAGTTGCTCCGCTTCCAAAGTCTATCTTGTTATATACCAGGTAATTGCCACTTTCTATATAACCCAGACCGCTGCCATTAGTGGTAGTTATTGTTTCAATTGTCGAAGAATTAATGCTGTTATACTTCTCTGCTTCTATCTGCGTAAAGGCCGATCTAGGTCCAGGCGTAGGTTCTGCAGGTTTTGTAGGTGTAGGAGTAGAGGTAACTGCAGGGCCTGGAGTAGCTTGGCTTCCAGGATAATTTCTGATTAGTCCCAAATCCCATATAAGCTTTTGGTAGTCACCAGATAGGCTTAATGTGCCCTGGATGAGAAAATCAACATGGTTTATATCATCAATCTCCAGCTTCTGGTTATATCCTGTACGTATAAGTTCACCATGGGAAACATTAGTAGTCCACTTAGTAGCTGAATTATATTTAGTAAGATTTCCTCTCCATGCCCATTTTTCTGCAACCTGTGTCCATGGTCCCCCAGCACTTGATGATGTCCACAACTCATAATATCTTCCATCTTTCATGTCTTCGATAAGCAAATAGTATTTTCCGTCAGCAAGGGATTTATAAACCTCAGCACCTTCAAAAACTCCAGACATGGCTACAGTGGGTGCACTCCAACCTTTAGGAAAGTTTGAAAGGGACGTTTTACGCATATAAAGCCTGCCTGAGCCGTCATCCGGTGTATTGTACATATAAGCGTTTTGATCGTCACAGATGATGAAATAATCCCACCCCATATTCCCGGATATACCGAAGGATTGCGGCCCTTTCCATGAACTTGGGTCAGCTATGTTAGTCGTAGTTGAATAAGCAGCTCCATATGTACCATCCTGATAGACAAGATACCATAATTTCTGAGGCTCGAAATAAAATACTTCCGGTGCACAAAAATAACTTTCTCCTATTTTGCTCATATAGGTACGTTTGGCATTTTTTAGTTCGGGAATTGTGCTTGCGGATGTATAAAGCATCTGCCACCCACCGCCTTGATTTGCACCGGTATAGAACACGTGGTATTTACCCTCATAGTAAACAATAGTCGGGTCTTTTGCCCCATAATAATCGTAGGGTGGCAACTCACGGTGAAAAATTACCGGTTCATCTACTGTCCATGAGGGATTAGGATTCGCAGCTGCATTCAATACAGTACCGAACATTAGTAACATAAAAATCAATCCAAAAATAATTGAAAAACTTCTTTTAATAAAACATTTCATATTTTGACCTCTCCTTCTTATTATCATTTTTCCAAGTCAGATTTGATAGCCTTATACCAGACATCTGCCATCTTATTGTAACCTGCCGCATTAGGATGAACTCCATCCGCCAGATCGGAGACGGTAAGTGCCGAGTACATGTCCACCATATATACAGGTTTGCCTTGATTTGACTTATTTTGGACAATTCCCGCAATTTGAGTGTTATATGATTTTACATCTGCATAGCTCAGCGGGATAATAGTAGCTACATAAAGCTTCCCTCCTGATGGTAATTTGGTACAAATCTTGTCAATTAATCCACTTAGCCTAGCAGGAGCATTATTCAAATCGTATTTTTGGGAAATATCATTTGTGCCAATATGCAACAACACAATTTTAGGTTTGTATGTATCCATCCATGAATTAATATTTGTATCAATCTGGTCTATTCTCCATCCTGAATGTCCTTCATGATCCTTATCTCCAAGTTCTGCAGGCCCGTTTGACAGAGAGCCTACAAAATCCACAATGAGCCCATCATTTGTAATACTCTTCCAAAGTTTAATCCTGTACCCACCAGGCACATTGAGTCCATCGGTTATCGAATCACCCAAAGGTAATACCTTTGTGGTAACTTTTAAACTTGGAATGGGGGTTGGTGGACTGGTCGGAGTTGGAGTTGGTGCTTTTGTGGAAGTTGGAGATGCTTTTGTTGGAGTAGCTGTTTCGACAGTTACTGTTCTACCGAAATTTGCCGCAATAACTATAACATCAGACATGTTTATTACGCCGTCACCATTCAGGTCATAAGCTGCAGTATATTTTAAATCTCCTCTTACTACATTAAAAGCACTTGCTAAAAGTATAACATCTGACATGTTTATCGCACCGTCATTGTTGAGATCTCCCTTGGCAGTAACAACTGGATTTGGTGTCTGGGTTGGCGTGTTGATGGGTTTTGTAGTCGGTGTGTTGGTGGGTTTTGTAGTCGGTGTATCGATGGGTGCTGCCGATGCAGCGGCTAAATATTGCTTCAACCAGGTAAGTGCAGGACGCTCCTGACCAGATGTGGATATTAAATGTGTATTGTTTATCCATGTCGTGCCCTGTATATACCCCCACAATGTTATACCTTTAACATATTGGCTTTCATATAAAACAGGGAATTTTTCTTTATATCTATTTAGCTGCGTAGCGTCATCACCTGTCATGTCAAGCTCAGATACATATATGGGCAGCCCAGTTGCACCCAATGTATTTAAAACACTCTTCATTGTATTTGTGGAAACATTATCCATATTAAACTGATGACACTGTATTCCTATTCCGTCTACTAGACCTTTATCCTTTAAAATATTTATGATCTTGACATAATTGTTTGTTGCATTGGGGTCGCTAATTATTCCGTATTCGTTTATAAGCAGTTTGGAATTGGGAAATGCTTTCCTTGCCTGTTCAAATGACCAAACAATCCAATCCCATCCTGTTGAGCCGCTTCCTCCAATAGCATTTCTATAGGATGCTGGTGCATGTAAAGGTTCATTAACAACATCTACAAACTCTGCATCGGGATATTTTGCACCGGCTGCCTCAATCCAATTTGTTACCGATGTTTTCTGGTCAGCTGCTGAAAGGCTGCCTATCCATGATGGTTCCTGACTTCCCCAGACAAGAGTATGAAATTTGAACGGGAATCCATTAGTTTTGCAGTATTTGTAAATCAGGTCAACATTGCTCCAGTTTCTATTTCCGCGGCTGTATTCTACACTACCCCATTTACTTGCGTTCTCGGGCGTTGCCTGATTCCAGTAAGTTGCATAGTTTGATGGGACACTGCCTGCGATGATATTACCTACCCACTTTGGGCCTTTTGCCATTGCTGCCTCTGCATTTCCAGCCGGTAAAATCATACAGCAAAGAACTGCTGAACATAAAATACCTAAAATGCACTTTTTAATTTTAGAAAGACTCGATAAAATACCCATTTACATTTCCCCCCTATAACAAGTAATAGTTTAAGAATTTCATAATACATATTCGGTATACATATTTATTTTCAGTTAGGAATTTGATTGACCTGCAAATTTTTTTTAGTAATGTTTTATCAATCTGTACTCAGAACCAAAGTAAGACCTTGCATTCTATTGTTTGCAAGGTCTTATGATATTTAAGTCCATTTCTTTTATTTACGCCACAATATTTACAAAAACTATTTCAATACCGCATTAAAATTTACTGCAATAATAATAACTTCTTGCATATTTATAACACCGTCATTGTTCAAATCATATGCCGGCTTATACTTTAAATCACCCTTGACCGAATTGAAACTTAATGCTAAAAGTATAACGTCTGACATGTTTACTATACCGTCACCGTTAATATCCCCAGTAAGAATCGGTTTTGTTGTTGGTATGTTTGTCGGTGTGCTTGTTGGTGTTGGTGTGCTTGTTGGCGTTGGTGTGCTTAAAGTTTGATTAAACTTCCACCAGCCAAAGTTAAATAAATAATCGCTACCACCTGTAAATTTAAAGAACACATCATGAACACCTGTTGCACCGCTAACTGAACATGTTTTGGTTGTCCATGTCTGCCATCCGCCAGTTCCGTCCACTTTACAAGTACCAACCAATTTACCTGTCTGGCTATCCAATCTAATTTCAATATTTCCTCCCTGTGTACTGCTTGCTACTCTGGCATCAAAACTGGCTGCACCACTGGTGCCAAAATCTACCCCTTTAATCTGGATCCAGTCTCCGTTTTGTATTGAACTAACATTTCGTCCACCTTCACTGAATGCTTCAGTTTCAGTACCAGACTCCTTGTACATGTTTACAGCTGTATTCTTAACATAAGGATCTACGTATTTGAGTTGTTTCAAGCCGTCTACTGTTGGAACTACCTGCTTAATAGTACCGTCTGCATTATAAAACATCTCATCGATAGCCGCATTTCTTTGATAATTAGTTTCTACTCCTCGTTGTTTACCTAAATTTCTGTTGTGGTATACACAATACCATTTATCTTTAAACTTCAAAGTAACAGCATGATTATTGTTATTATAATTGTCTGGAGGTTGTGGTAGTATAACTCCCTTATATGTAAAACCTGAGGTAGGACTATCGCTCATCATATACTCAATCTTGGAAGCACCCTGAGTAAAATCGCTGGCGTATGAAAAATAATACTTTCCATTATACTTATGCATCCAAGCAGCTTCAAAAAAACGAGGGGCACTCATTGTTATCGCTGATCCTACAGTACTTATCATATCACTGCCCAACTTGATAACTCTTATATTATTTTGTCCGTTTCCTCCAAAATACATATATGCTTGTCCGTCATCATCAACAAAAACACCCGGGTCAAACAACCACATATTGGTTGCCGGTTGTACTCCAGCAGTATTCATGGTTACAAGAGCTGTTGAACGAGGATCTTTAAATGGACCTGTTGGACTGTCACTTACTGCTACGCCAATACCGTTTCCTCCGTTGCCGTAGTACAAATAAAACTTATTATTGCGATATACAATTGATGGTGCCCAAGAAACTCCAGCCCATTTTGAATCTGCTTTGGCATTAAAAACCTCTCCATGGTCGGTCCAGTTCTTCAAATCATCTGTTGATATACATGTTATATCAGGAATATTGTAAGTTGACTGACCGGCTGTAAGATCTGCGTCGTGTGACAAGTAAACATAAAGGCGCCCGTTATACTCTACTGCGGTAGGGTCCGCTGTATAACGCTGAGAGAAAATCGGATAATCTGCAAAACTTTTTGCCGGAAAAAGAGTCATCAAAATACTGCAGATACAAACTACTAGCCATACCTTTTTTAAACTTTTAATCATAATAAACTCTCCTCTTACTTTTAAAAATTGTATTTTACATTGTTCAATAATTTCAGTTTCATAATACATGTTCGGAAAACAGAACTTTTTTCAGTTCGGAATTAGAAATAAAATTTTGTAGCAATTAAGTGGGCTCTAAAGCGTGAATAGAGGGGAAGTTATTACTTTAACATGCCTAAATATGCTTTGAAATTTTCATAATCATTTTCATACACTATACATACACATATAATAAACTCCCTATTTCTTTCCACAGTCTTTGGATGAACATCTATTATTTTAGAAAGTTCTTTCATCATAAAGTATTTTTTTGTTAATAATTTTTTATATATATGCTTATTTTCAATAATTTTTTTAGCAATGTTTATACATATTTGTTTTGAATCTCTATGTTTTGGTATGTAATCAGGCAGCTTTCCTATACTCAGTCCAAATGTTTCCAGCTGTCTTGAAAAGTCTTTTAATTCACATATAAGTTCATACCTACCTGCTTCTAAACCAAAGTCATACAAATTTAATTTCTCCTCAAGCTCACTATCACTTCTGCTGTTAAAATATGAAAACGGAATTTCATTTTTGCTAATAGGTGATATATGTCTGAGATAATCTACAACCCTCCTTTTAATTACCAACTGTGCAAATTTAAGAAATTGATTGCTTTTGCTTCCATCAAACTTTTCAATTGCCTCATCAAATGCCATAAGTCCAACACTATATTCATCACTATTTTTTACATCAACTGCTTTTGAAGCATAAATGCCGGTAATTACTCTTATTATAAATGGTATATAATCTTCTATGAATTTCTCTTTTAAATGCTTGTCTCCACTCTTAATTTTTTCAACAGTGCTGGTTGCTGTTTCACCGTTATAATTTAAAACAGATGAAATAACTAACATAAACATCTTCCTTCAATAATAGTTTTTATAATAAACTCATTTAAATTAAAGTACATTAATCTTTAGTATAATAAAAACCATTTTCGCTTGTAATTTTGCAACCTTAATTCGCGATAATATACCTAGCTAGCTTTGACCATAGTACGATTTACTACCATGTTTTCTCAAAAAGTGCCTGTCTAGTAATGTTCTATCAATCTGCTTTAAATCAGGCTTGAGGGAAAATGCGTGATAAGCCATCATGGCAACCTCTTCTAAAACTACTGCATTATGTACTGCCTCCTGAGGGTCTTTTCCCCAGCTAAAAGGCCCATGATTGCTGACCAGAACTCCGGGAACACAAATGGGATTTTTATCCTGAAAGGTCTCTATAATAACATTTCCGGTTTGTTCTTCATAATCACCGTTGATCTCTTCATTGGTCAGTTTGCGTGTACAGGGAATTTCACCGTAAAAATAATCCGCATGGGTGGTTCCCAGTGCTGGAATACCCCTTAGGGCTTGAGCCCATACGGTAGCCCACCGGGAATGTGTATGTACTATCCCACCTATTTCCGGATATTTTCTATAAATCACCAGATGGGTCTTTGTATCGGAGGATGGGTTAAGTTTTCCCTCCACTTTGGTCCCGTTGAGATCCAGTACCACAAGATGTTCAAGCCTTAACTCCTCATAGGGCACCCCACTGGGCTTAATCACTATAAGGTTTTCCTCCCTGTCAATTCCGCTTACATTTCCCCATGTATATGTTACAAGCCCTCTTTTGGGAAGCTCAAGGTTAGCTTCCAATACTGCCTCTTTTAATGTTTCCAGCATAACCTTACACCTCTTCTTTTACCATTTGATCTTTATATATTGAAGCCTCTTCCTTAATTTTTTTAAGTTTCTTCATCACATCATTATGGCCTCTTCCAAAGTAGTCATGAAGAATTTTGTATTGTTCATAAAGCCGATTATACATTTCTACATTCTCAGGGATAGGTCTAAATGATTTTTCTTTCACTTTACCCATAACTTTTGCGGCCTCAAAAATACTGTCATAGCCCCCCCTTTCTTTGCCTGCAGCTACAGCAGCAAACATTGCAGCCCCTAATGCAGGAGTCTGGGAAGAAGCTCCGATCCTGATCTCCATATTGGTAACATCTGCATAGATTTGCATCATAAAGTCGTCCTTGGAAGCGATACCACCGCAAGCATAGAGCTCATTGATAGGTACTCCGCTTTCACGGAATATTTCTATGATTATCCTCTTGCCATAGGCAGTTGCTTCAATCAGTGTTCTATATATCTCTTCAGGTTTTGATTGAAGTGTTAAGCCAATGATTAAGCCTGTAAGGTCAACATCCACAAGTACAGACCTGTTTCCATTCCACCAATCCAGTGCAACAAGGCCGGATTCCCCCACTTCAAGTGCTGATGCCTTTTCGCGTAAAAGCTTATGTATGTTGATTCCCCTTTTACATGCTTCTTCCATATAGGAAGATGGTACACAGTTCTTTACAAACCAATCAAAATGATCCCCAACACAGGACTGACCCGATTCATAAGCAAAATACCCCGGCATAGCACCATCTTCAACAACCCCACACATTCCGGGGACAATTTTTTCTTCGGTGCCCAGCAATATATCACAAGTGGAGGTTCCGACTATCATCAACATCTTACCCGGCTCAGTAATTCCAACAGCCGGAATTGATACATGGGCATCAACGTTTCCAACGCACACGGCAGTCCCCTGTTTCAATCCTGTCATCAGAGCAGCTTCTTTAGTAATTTCACCCGCCTTTGAGCCAAGTGGATATAAATCCTTTGAAAGCTTTTCTTCCACATAATTTTCAAGCCTTGGGTCCAGGGCTTTAAAAAATTCTTTGGAAGGATAACCTTCCTGCTTATGCCAGATTCCCTTATATCCTGCTGTGCATATTTGCCTCTTTTCTACGCCTGTAAGCTGCCATGTGACCCAGTCGGCAGCTTCAATCCATCTGTCCATAGCTTCATAGATTTCAGGGGCTTCATTTAAGACCTGCCAGACTTTTGCAACTTCCCATTCGGAAGACTGTTTTCCACCATACCTGTTTACAAATTTTTCTCCTCTTTCTTTTGCGATTAAATTTATTTTATTGGCCTCATCCTGTGCTGCATGATGTTTCCAAAGCTTTGGCCATGCATGGGGATTTGATTTATATTCATCCTTAAGACAAAGAGGCACTCCCATACTGTCAGAAGGCAAAATTGTACAAGCAGTAAAGTCAACCCCTACGCCAATGACATCATCGGGGCTTACCCCTGATTCTTTTAATACCTTGGGTATGGTTTCCTCAAATACTTCCAACCAATCCTTGGGATGCTGGAGTGCCCAATCGTGCCCAAGTTTAGTTACCTTATCAGGCAAATAATCCGACATAACCCCGTGAGTATATTCCTTCACAGATGTTGCGATTTCTTCCCCTGTTGATACATCCACCAGTACTGCCCGGCCGGATAGCGTTCCAAAATCAACTCCAATTGTGTATTTCCTACTCATATTTAAAAACCTCCATTCCTATCATAAAGACCTAGACTATTTATACTATTTAAACGGGTTTTCATCCTTATAAAGCATTGAAGGAGGCTGATTAAACGCAATATCCTGAACTCCAAGCATTCTCATAGCTTCAAACAATATCTTTCCCGCGTGTTTAAAAGCCACACCGCCGTGATGCGGGTATCTCTTTGCGATTAAAACATACCTGTAGAACCTGGCCATCTCTTTTATTGCAAAAATTCCTATCCCACCAAATGATTTAGGATCTACATCTATAATTTCTCCACTTGCTATATAGCATTTCAGACTGCAGTCTGCAGTTCCCTGAATCCTGAAGAAAGTCATATCTCCCGGCCTGATTGCCCCCTCAAGTGTTCCTCTTGATATATCAGGCTCTTTTGAAGGTTCTAAAAGTCTGTGCATAATTAACTGATACTTCATTGCAAAATTCTTCATACAAGACGCTGGAGTATTTCCACAATGAAATCCCATAAAAAGGTCATTTAATTTATAATCGTTAAATTTGTCTTTATTGTTTTCGTACATGTCTTTGGGTACAGTGTTGTTTATGTCTAAAATAGTAGCAGGAAGCTTAGTCGCACAGGTTATGATATATTCACTCAATGCACCATAGATATCTGTTTCACATGCTACAGGCATACCTATAGACGCAAGCCTTGAATTTACATAGCATGGAACGAACCCAAACTGTCTCTGGAATGCAGGCCAGCATTTATTTGCGAATACTATGTACTCCGACGCCCCCTTATTGTTTTCAGCCCAATCTTTCAAAGTCAGCTCATATTGTGCCAATGCAGGAAGAATTCCAGGATATCCGTTTCCATCTCCCAGTTCCTGTTCCATCTCTTTTACAATGGAAGGAATTCTTGAGTCATCCTTATGTTGTTGAAAAGATTCATAAAGATCCAATTCCGAGTTTTCCATTATCTCCACACCTAAATCATACAGAGGCTTAATGGGGGCATTACAGGCAAGAAAATCCTGGGGCCTTGGTCCAAAACCAATCAGCTTTAATTTGGATACGCCAAGAATAACCCTTGCAATATTTTCAAAATCCCCTATCATTCCTGTAATTTCATCCGGTGTACCTACCGGATACTGGGGTATGTATGGATTGAGCTTTCTTAATCCCAAATTGTATGATGCATTCAGCATTCCGCAGTACGCATCTCCCCGTCCATCAATCAGGTTATTCTCGGTTTCTTCAGCAGCAGCCACAAACATTGAAGGCCCGTTAAACTTCTTAGCTAATAGTGTTTCAGGACCTTCCGGACCGAAATTGCCAAGGTAGACTACCAATGCATTTACATCGGCATTTTTCAGTTCATCCAAGGCCTTTAAGACATCCGCCTCATTTTCTACAATTGTCTGAACCTCAACGATTTGGATATTTTGAAGTTCACAGGCCTTCACTACTTTCTGCCTTCTTTCTTTACTGAGCTCAGCGGGAAAGCAGTCTCTGCTGACAGCTGCAATACCTAATTTTACTTTTGGAATATTGATCATATGGATTCTCCTTTTCTATTAATACATTTTTCTTGATTACTAATATCAACCCCTGTGTGCATGTGCGTACAAGTTAGGTTACACATTCACAGCTTGGAAATCTTTAAGCACTATTAAAATCATTATCAATCTTATATTTAGCAGAGCAAAATAATGAATGCTTTAACTGGATTGATCTTATCTTTGGATACAAGAATCTTTGATAACAAGCTTTGGTTCAATCACTTTTTGTATAGGATTGTTTTGATAATTATCATCTTTAAGCATTTCCAATAAAATGCTGGCTGCTTCCTGGCCCAATACTTCTTTGGGATGATTTACAGTAGTAAGTTTTACCGGACAATTTTCAGAAAAGTAAGAGTCATCGAATCCGGTAATAGATATATCTTGGGGCACTTTGACACCTAATTTGCCAAGGAGCTCGAAAGTTTTAAAAGCAATTTCATCATTATAACAGACAATGGCATCTATCTCTTTTTTCTCTTCAATGAATTGCCTGATAAATGTATAAGGCTTTACGTCTTTATCCTCCGTATGGAACCAAATGATATTATCAGGATTGTAAGACAGTCCGACTTTGGTTAATCCCCTTGCAAACCCCTTATGCCTGTTTATCCCCTGGATGTCATCGGCTTTAAATACACCAATAATATTCTTATGCCCAAGCTTGGCAAGATATTCAACTATCGAAAACATACCGCCGGCATCATCCAGAATCACATGGGATTTTCCCCCCAACTGGGTATTGTAACCATGAATAAATACATAGGGTATATGATGCTTGTCAAAAGCCTCATAGAATTTGAGATTGTCGGAAAATAATGCACTCTTGGTAGGCTCGATAATCAATCCTTCAATGTCTTTGCCCAATAAATCCTGGAGGCAGTTAGCCTCATTTGCAGTATTATTATTGGTATTCTTTAACATGATGCTGTAACCGCTTCCGGATAGTACGCCGTCAATGCCCTGAATCACCCGTGGGAATATGTATTCTGATATGTATGTTGTAATGACACCGATATTTTTTGAATCGCTTCGTTTGTTTTGCCTCCCAAGACAAAAGGTACCTTTGCCATGCTCGGTATAAAGCAATCCTTCGTTTACAAGCATTGATATAGCTTTTCTAACTGTGTGCCGGCTTAAGGAATGCTCCTTAGAAAGGGTGTTTTCCGAGGGAATTTGGTCACCTGGCTTGATGCGTCCCATTAAAACCTCTTCTTTAATATGCTCCATCAGCTTATAATATTTCGCCTGGTTACTTCCGTTTTGCATCATGCCCCTCCTAAATAAAATCATGAAATGATTTTGCCCACCTGTCTGCACATGTTAATAATATTATACATCATCCACTTTGTATCTGTAAATGTTAACACAATCATCCCTTAGGAATGTTGAAATAATAACTTCCGCTAATCTTCGCTTCCGTGTTCACTTTACTCGTGAACACACGCTCAGAATCGGAAGTAATATTTCAATCATTCCTTAGCTGCTTCTAAATTCTTTTGGGGTTACACCTTCCCATTTTTTAAATATATAGCTGAAATAGTGAGGGTCGTTATACCCTACCCCATATGCTATTTCCGCAGCTCTTAATGATGTTGTCTTCAAAAGTTCCTTAGCTTTTTTAAGCCGTACCTTCGTCAGATATTCGGTAAATGTCTGCCCTGCTTCCTGACTAAACACAGAACAAAAATGGCTGGGACTCATATTTACATATGAAGCAACAGAATTCAGCGAAAGGTTTGAGTCCTGAAAATAGTTGGTTATGAAATTCTTTGCCTTACTCATAATGTCACTATACCTGTCCTCCATTCTATTCTCTCTACATTCCAAAACCTTTCTAAGCACGTTTTCTATATGTTCCCTAAATTTATCTATGGAATTGATGATGGACAAATCATTTTGGAGCTGAACAGCCTCCGGCAATATTTTCTCTATATCCCACCCTAGCTCCTTGACAAATTTAGATGCATTTAACATGATATCAATATAAGTATAGAAAATGTACATCAGAGAGTTCATTCCTGTCCGGTCCAAATGCTTTACATAATCACCCACAAATTGCCTAATGTCCTTATATGAACCATATTTCATAAAATCATTGATATTATTCATATCCAGCTTAACAAATTCTTTTATGCCTAAATCCAGCTTTAGGTCATTCATTCCAAGTATTTTACCTTTCCCGTATATGTATTTGTATTTGTTTACAAAGTCTGCGTCCAAATATGATTTTGCAATGCCACCCAGCCGCTCCATCACACTCCCGATACTGATGGAAAGAGTACAATCCGTATCTCTCTCTGCTTCATTCATGATGGTTTCTGACAATTCATAGGCATAAGTCCCTAACTTTAATTCACCATCTCCCTTGATGATTAGAATCAGCTCACCGGTATTTCTTTTGAATTTGATTACCTGCTGGTTTCCCTTAAGAATTTTATCAACTACTTCCTCAAACTTCAGATACTCTTTATATTTGCAGTCATTCATATTCTGCACTTTAATCTCGGCTTCTACGATTGTAACAAGATAATATTTAGAAATAATATCTATTTGGAAGTGCTCACATTTATCAACTACATCCTGAAGTGAAACCATACCCATTACAAGCTCGTTTAAAAACCGATCTCTCAGGACTACCGTATTATTTTGAAGCTGCTCTTTTAATTTTTCTGAGGTCTCTTCCTCTTTTTTTTCCTGTTCAATTTTAGCAGCAATTTTTTTCAGAACCTCCATCAATTCAGTGGCACACACCGGCTTTAGAAGAAATTCGGCAACACCAATACTGATAGCCTCTTTTGCATAATGAAACTCGTCATGTCCTGTCAGGATGACTATTTTAACCCATGGCATCATTTTGTGTACCATTCTGCTTAATTGCAGCCCGTCCATGAAAGGCATCTTTATATCGGTAATCAAAACATCCGGTTTTACTTCCTGTATCAATGGCAGTGCCATTTCTCCATCAGGAGCCTCCCCTGAAAATACAAAATTGATGTTCCCCCAATTTATACTGTCTCTCATCCCCTCGCGAATTTCTATTTCATCATCGACTAAGAATACCTTGTACATAAAACTCACACCTCCAATGGTATGGCAAATAATAACCGGGTCCCCTTATTTAGTTCACTTTTGATACTAATACCATATTCATCGCCATAGTACAGCTTTATTCTTTTATGCACATTATTTAATCCAAAACCGCTTTCTTTAAAAATCAGCTCTTTTGAGTTACTTTCCAATTCAGCTACTACCTCCTTATAGCGGCTCTCGGGCATACCTGCACCATTATCCATAACCTCAAATATTATTTTATGCCCTTCTCCCTTATAACCACGGATGGTGATGATTCCACCTTCCCTTTTGTTCTTGATTCCATGATATAAAGAATTTTCCACCAAAGGCTGCAATGTGAGTTTTAAAATCTTATAGTCAAGAATATCGTCGCTTACTTCAACATTAAAATCCAATATATCCCTATACCTGATTTTCTGGATTGTCAGGTAGCTTGTGATATGAGCAATTTCATCACGAATGGAAATCCAGTCCTTTCCCTTGCTAAGGGTTATTCTGAAAAAGCTGGATAATGCCCTGACAATTTCAATAACTTGCTTGCTTTTATTCGCTTCTGCCATCCAAACGATTGTGTCCAGAGTATTGTAAAGAAAATGGGGGTTTATTTGTGCCTGCATCATTTTTAATTCTGTTTTTTTAAGGTTTTCCTGTTCCGCTTTATTTTTTTCCAGCAACTCTTTAATCTTTTGGACCATGATATTAAAACTCATCCCCAGATGGGCTATTTCGTCAACACTCCTATTTTTAACCCTCACATCAAGATTTCCCTGTGCTACCGATTTTGTCATTTTATATAATTCTCTAATTGGCTTTGATATGCTCCCTGAAATCACCCATGCAGCAATTGTGGAGAACAGGAGCACCAGACCTAACACAATTAAATTGGTAAACACCCATCTTTTAATATTTTGATCTATTTCGGTTTTGATTGTCTCACTGCTAGAAATTTCATACAGAATGAATTCCTGAATGTTATCTTCTACAAGGGATGAAACACCCCTTATATTTTCTAATACTTTCTCATTCTCTTCTACTGTTTTTTTATCCCGTATCTGCTTACCCATTAAATCAACGTATTTTGTCAAAGTACTCATGGTACGAAGTGTAACATCCAGCCGCACTCTATTCTCATGTGTTCTTACATTTTGCATAATACCGTATATATTGTTGTTGATATTATTAATAATTTCATATTGCCTGCCCTTTTCAAATTTAATTTTCCCTGCCACAATATCCCACATTTCAGCATCAATCTGATTCTTAACAATTCCATTTAACCGATTGGCAGTAGTAATATTGGATACAATGGTATCATACTGCTCTCCATACTTTAGGGCACTGTATAATATGGCCACATTCAAAAGGCTCATCATGACGATGACAATGATAAAAGCTATGATAATTTTACTTCTCATCGAAAGCTTTATATCAATCATTAAGTCAAGCAGCTTATTCTTTCTAGCCCAATGCTTTATCCTGTTTAAATACATACAGTTGTCCTCCTTCCCTATTGCAGCAGCATCAGTATTTTCGGTTTGGAAGTTCACTTTTTGCCACATCCTGAGGGAAAATTCCTTCATTTATAATAATCCTTTTGGGAAGAGGTGTCCCATTCATAATGCTTTTCACAGCCTTCATCAATTCAGGCCCTTGAAGGGGATTACATTCAACGGTGCAGTTGATCTTTCCTTCTATCATAGCATCGAATGCTGCTTTTACAGCATCTATGGAAATTATAATTATATCTTTCCCGGGTTTTAGGCCGTATTCTTCTATTGCTTCAACTGCTCCCAATGCCATGTCATCATTATGTGAATATACCACATGAATGCGATTTCCTTCCGATTTTAAAAAGTTTTCCATTATCTCTTTGCCTTTAGATTTCATAAAATCCCCATACTTACATCCAATCATTTTTATGAATGTATTGGGTTTTATGATTTCCTCAAAGCCTTTGCTCCTGCCGTTTGTCGGTGATGAACCAAATGTGCCTCTAAGCTCAACAACATTGAAACTCCCTTTAATATTCTTAACCTTTTCCAAAAGCCATCTGCCGGCTTTTCTTCCTTCCTCCTCGAAATCGGACCCGATGTGGGTAACATATAAGGTCTTATCCTGTATATCAATTGCCCTATCCATAACTATGACAGGTATACCTGCAATTTTGGCTTCGTTTAGTACGTCTTCCCAACCGCTTTCTACGATAGGTGAAAAAGCAATAATATCAACCTTTTGGGCTATAAATGAGCGAATAGCCTTAATCTGATTTTCCTGTTTTTGTTGTGCATTGGAAAATATCAACTTTATGCCTTGGGCTTGGGCTGCAGATTGAATGGATTCTGAGTTGGCGGTGCGCCAGTCACTCTCAGCACCCACCTGGGAAAACCCTAAGACCACTTTGTTTTCTACCTGTGAACTTCGTGAATCATTCGGTTCTATATTATTATTTTTGGGTGAGCATGATGGTAACAAAAATAATATAGCAATTATAATCATAGCCAATTTCAAGAAAGTTTTCCTCATCTGCAAAGCTCCTTAACCTTTTTTGACTCCCTTCTGACAGTGAGTATTCGTTGTATAATAATGAACAGACAGAGCAGTGCTGCTACTGAAATTCTGGTCCACCATGAATTCAACGTACCGTCAAACATGATAAGGTTCTTTATAACACCCTGGGTCAGTGTACCAAACAACGCTCCAATAACATATCCCACTCCACCCGTTAAGAGTGTACCGCCTATAACGGTTGCTGCAATTGCATCCAGTTCCATGCCCTGACCATGCAAAGAGTATCCTGAATGGATGTTGAAGGTAAATAATATACCGGCAATTGCTGCACAAATTCCATTTATAGTATATACTAAAACTTTAGTCCTCGCTACAGGAAGTCCCATTAAGAGAGCTGACTGTTCATTTCCTCCAACTGCATAAACTGCCCTGCCAAACTTGGTATAATGAGCTATAAATATAGCTATTCCCAATGTAAGAATGGCTATCACAACTCCAGTTCTTATAAAGCTGTCTCCCGCCATATAGATCTTATAATCCGATATATCATTATAAACTTTATTTGTAATATTGATGGTTTCAATACTGATAAATGCAGCAGCTCCTCTTCCAAAAAACAATCCTGCAAGGGTCACAATAAAAGGCTGAATCTTAAAGAACTGTATAAGACACCCTTGTACCAATCCATACAAGGCTCCAAGCACAATCATTAAAAACATTACAAAAAATGGATTTAATTTTGAAACCTCAACCAAATAAGCGGATGCCATACAAACAAGACATAAAATTGACCCCACTGAGATATCGATACCACCTATTAAGAGAACAAATGTCATACCAACAGCTAAAACAATCAGGTAAGAATTATCTATAAAAAGATTAAAAAATACCTGCAAAGAAAAAAAGGAGGGATACTTTAAAGAGCCGATACTAAATAACATCACAAACAAAAGGATATTTATCAACATGGGTACAAATTTAGAATTAAACTGCAGCTTTTTCACTATGCCCACTCCTTTCTCCAACGAATAATCCCAGAATTTTATTGCGGAATTCTGCTGACTGTATAAGGCATATCAGTATAACAACGATAGCCTTTATAAGCGGCAGCACCTGTGAGGATACACCCAATGCATATAACGTGGTGGTTATACTCTGTACAATCAATGCTCCGATAAGACTTGCTCCGATGGAAAATCTCCCTCCGCTTGTGGAATTCCCGCCTAATGCAACAGAAAGAATAGCATCAAGCTCATAGGCATCCCCTGCATTATTTCCATCTGCCGCTTTTATCATAGAGCTGATGATAAGTCCCGATATGCCTGCACAGAAACCACAGAATGCATAGACTAAAAACTTGATTTTTACTACACTGATGCCTGAAAATCTACTGCCTGTAGAGTTAACCCCGATAGACTCAATCAAGAGTCCCAGTGCAGTTTTTTTGATAACTATGACGGTAAGCACCAGTACAGCTGCAAAAATAACAATGGAAAATGGAACAGGCAAGCCTGGTAAAAATCCTCCCAGATACGCAAAAGGTTTATAATACACTGTGACAATCTGACCACCGGTAATCATCTGTGCAATTCCTCTACCTGCAACATATAGGATAAGGGTAGCAACTACAGGCTGTATACCCAGTCTTGCCACTAAAAATCCATTCCATGCCCCGGCTATGGTAGCAGCAATAAGTGCAGCAATGATTGCTATTGCAAAGGGATAATTGGGAACACCGTTAAAATTACCGCCCAGCACCACACAGACAGCTGCACCTGAAATAGCTGCCACTGTTCCCACTGAAAGGTCAGTTCCACCCGTTGCAATAACCAGAGTCATCCCAATTGCCATGATCATAAGGGGTGCGGCACGGTTTAAAATATCTATGATTCTTCCAAATAAATATCCATCCTTATATTCTATCTTTAGAAAGTCATTTACAAATATGATATTGAATATTACGATTAAAGAAAGTGCGACTAAAGGCCAGAATAATCTATTATTATGTACTTTTTTAAGTATTTCCCCCATTCACTTACCCCCCTGCTATCGTCTGCATAACATAGTGTTCATTGATATCTTCTCCTGTGATTTCTGCTACTTTGCATCTATCTCTATACACCGCCATTCTACTGCAAGTCCTAAGCTCTTCATCCAAGTCGGAGGAGATGAATAATACAGATAAGCCTTTTCCTGCCAATTCCAGTATAAGCTTTTGTATCTCCATCTTTGTCCCTATATCAATACCCCGTGTAGGTTCATCCAGAATTAAAAGCTCCGGATCTGTTGCCAGCCATCTTGCAAGTATCACCTTCTGTTGATTACCACCACTTAAGTTTTTTATCAACTGCTCAGGCCCGGCTGTTTTGATATTAAGGAGCCTAATGTACTTATCTGCCAGCACCTCCTGCTCTTTTCTGCTTAAATATTTAAAAATACCTTTCTTTGCCTGCAATGCCAGTATAATATTTTCTCTCACTGAAAGATCGCCAATGATTCCTTCCGTTTTTCTGTTCTCAGGACAGCATGCAATCCCAAATTTGATTGCATCCAAAGGAGACGACAAATTTACTTTTTTGTCGTAAATATACATCTGCCCACTGTCTGCTTTATCTACTCCAAAAATGAGTCTGGCTGTCTCTGTCCTCCCTGATCCTAAAAGTCCGACAAGGCCAAGGACTTCACCTTTTTTAATTTCCAGGTCAAAGGGTTTTATGGTACCGGAGCGGCCTAATCCTTTTGTACTTATGAACGTAACTTCGTTCTTTGACTTAAGTTTTTTGTCTTTTTTGCTGAAATTAGAAAGGTCATCAAAATCCTTTCCAATCATTCTGGCTACCAACTGAAGCCTAGGCAGATCTTTGGTTTCATATTCTCCCACCAGTTCACCGTTTCTTAATACGGTAATGCGATCGGATACTTCGTAAACCTGATCTAAAAAATGGGTTACAAAAATAATCCCCAGTCCTTCTTCTTTCAGCTTATTCATAACCTCAAAGAGCTTTTTAACCTCATTTCTATCAAGACTTGATGTGGGTTCATCCAGTATCAGTATCTTTGCCGAAACATCCAACGCTCTTGAGATAGCAACCATTTGTTGAATGGCCACTGAATAATTGTCCAGCGTTTTTGTCACATCAATACTGACATTAAGCCTTTTTAATCCATCTTCTGCTCTCCTGTTCATGGTTTTCCAATCTATCCTGCCCATTTTCATTGGTTCACGGCCAATAAATATATTCTCAGCCACCGAAAGGTTTGGGCATAAATTCACTTCCTGATAAACAGTACTAATTCCTGCAGCCTGTGCATCAAGCGGTGTCTTTGGAGATATCCTTCTGCCATCTAAAATTATATCTCCGCTGTCCGGCTTCTCAACGCCAGTCAATACTTTAATTAACGTAGACTTCCCTGCTCCGTTCTCTCCCATGAGTGCATGTATCTCACCTTTTCGGAGCCGGAACTCGACATTTTGCAATGCCTTTACACCTGGAAAGGTTTTATAAATCCTCTGCATTTCAAGAATTGGACTTTCTTTAATCATTCTCCACCTCTCCCCTCTAAAAAATCACAACCTTAAAGAAAACCCACTCCTGTGGCCTTTAGCACTTTCCAAGGAGTGGTTTTTCAATTTAATAGGAGGTACCTTTAGTCATGCCTTAATTAATACTGGCGGCTAGGTAAAGCAGCTTTTGCTTCTTCCATCGGGAATAACTTTTCTTCTGCATATTTAAGCTTCGGGACTTCTTTTCCAGCCTCCAGGTCTTGAATGGTTTGTACAAGTACAGGTCCTGTAAGTGGTGAACATTCTTGAACAGCATTGAGTTTGCCTGCAATCATAGCTTCAAATGCACCTTTTACACCATCAATAGAAACAATTTTAATATCTACTCCAGGCTTCAGGCCAGCAGCTTCCATAGCTGAAATAGCACCGAGTGCCATGTCGTCATTATGTGCAAACACAAGATCAATATTGCCCTTATCGGATTTTAGCCAGGACTCCATAACTTCTTGGCCTTTTGCACGGGTGAAATTACCGGTTTGTGATTTTATAGTCTTGAATTTTGTATCTTTCATTGTATCTACCCAAGCAGATCCACGATCAACAGCGGCTCCGGATCCAACTGTTCCCTCCAACTGGTACACGTTTACAGTTGCCTTATCTTTAAAACCCAGCCTTTCTTGATTGTCTTTTACCCATTGTGCAAGTTGTTTACCTTCTTTGTAAAAATCTTCCCCTACACGTGTAATCCAGTACTTGTCACTACCATCAGCTGTTTTAATTGATCTGTCAACCAGTATAAGCGGAATTTTTGAATCTTCAATTTCCTTTAATATTGTATCCCATCCGGTTTCAACAATAGGTGCCAATGCAATATAATCAACTTTTTGAGCAATAAAGGATCTTATGGCCGATATCTGATTCTCTTGTTTTTGCTGGGCATCTGAGAATTGAAGCTTAAATCCGGCTCCTTCACATGCCTCTTTAATTGACTTGGAGTTAGCTGTACGCCATTCACTTTCAGCACCTATCTGAGCAAAACCAACTACCACTTGTTTTGATGTTTTTTTACCGTCAGATTCCCCAGTAGAACCAGATGGACTTGTGGTGGAACTATCTGTAGAACTTCCACAAGCTACCAACGAAAAGGTCAACAATGCACAAACACCTAAGCTAATGATTTTAGAAAATTTCATTTTAATCCCCCTTTAAGCATTTTTTTCTGATATATTTATCTGATATATTTATTATAGGGAGATAGAAAATTTTATAAAATGGACTTTCTTTTGGTACTTGTTTAAAAATTTAGTCAAATGAATTCCTTTTATGGACATATGGGCAAAATTTTATGAATTTATTACGTTTTTTTTGGAAAGTTTTACTACCAGGAATACTTCTATAAAAAAATTTTGAATTTTTCATTCCCTTTATTATTTATGGCAACACATTCAATTTCTACTAGCCAAAGAGGCCTGCAAACTGAAGCATTAAGAATAACATAAGGGATTGTATCTTTAAAACGTTCTGTGATATAATTTTGAACAATTTGATAATCCGAGTAATCCCTTAAATAAATTATCATAATTTTCATATCATTTAGGCCTGCTGAATATTTTAATAGCAGTGCCTCAATATTTATAAAAGCCCTTTCTATTTGTTTGATAACATCAGTTGGAAATAGTACATTGCCCTTATTATCTATACTTGCTGTACCGGAAATATAATAGTGGGTTCTGTCACCATAGACAACCTTCGTTCCACGCTCAAAAGTAACACCATACTCATGTGTAGGGTTCATATAATCAGGAGCACTCATAAAAACTACTTGTTCATTATTTAGTCCGATTGAGGAAATATAACTTAATTGTACTAGTGTGGATGGCAGAACACTTTTACCCTCAATCCCCGTTGAAGCAATATAGTGAGTATCTTTTGTCATATCTTCACTTTCAAACCATTTATTTCTGCACTTAGCCATGCCACTATAATTATTGTCTATATCACGTACATAAATCCATGTGCGTAAAACGTTATCTTTGATATTCCCACCTAGATCATTAACTTGAGATGTAAGCTTATTAAATAAATCATCAGTCTGTATATATGAATCTCCTATTAGGCCAGGTGTAATATTCCCCCACTTTGTTAAATATGCTCCATGTTTAAATGACACTAAATTATCTTCTACATTCTTTTCTATTTCAACTTCATTTAGCGGCTTACAGAAATATGATTCAAGAGCTATTTTAGCACCTGAAGCAGGTGCTTGCCCTACCAATATATAAAACACTGAATTATAGTTATTATGCAAGTATTCTTTTACATAACTTGCCTGATTATATATATCGCTTAGATATATTCTAATATAAATCAAAAAATTTTTATCAAGGCCATTTTTTTTGCAAATCTCATTATACCTTCCGAATATAATTTCCACTATTTCATTGAACATATAATTCCTATCAGGTAATTCCAATGTTAAAAAATATTCAGTACAATTACTCGAATTAAATTCTGATATCATATAGATGCCTCCCTCTAAAATCTTAAAAGTTCTCTCAATATCTTACAAAATCTTGGGTATACATTCCAATTTATCTACTAGAGTAATTCGAAGTAGTCTTCCATTTAAGTACGGAATTGTAAAAATAAAATTATAGCTCTTACTTTGCCAGATTCCAGTATTAAAGACTGCATCTGTACCAATAAACGTACTCTTAGTTGTGTTTCTCCAGCTATTGCCAACGAGACCATGCTGCAACTGCAGGAATTCCATCAGTTTCTGATTAGATTACTTCGGAATCAAACTTACTTTTTAGTTAGGAATTTGTAATGTTATAGCATTCTACTTTTCAAATATCTAACTCAAAAAAACATTTTTAACGAATAACTTATTATGAAATGCTATAAAATTCTTTTTTGGAGTTTCGTTTTTAACGTAGCTTAGAGAAAACGAGTGTATTTCCTATCATATATTTTAGGGGGTATTATAATTGTGAAAAAAGTATTATATTCTTTATTAGCTCTGCTATTAATATTGACATTGTCAGTGATGCTCACTACTGTATTTATTCAGGCTGCATCTGAGCGTTCAATTTCTTTTGGTACAACCCTTAATGCTGAAGCTCAGATGAGAATATCACAGACTCTTGCAAAGTCTATTGCTAATCCAAGTTCCTCACAATGGCGGGCAAAAGGTGATCAGCATAGGACTTACTTCTTTTCGGAAGCCAATACTACAGAACGCTACCGACTTTGTGTTCCGACAAACTGGGATGGCAATTCAAAGCTCCCGCTGGTTATGTTCCTTCATGGTGCAGGAAATGACGAAAGTTCATATTTGGATCAGAACAACAAGCAGATGGTCAATCTTGCCATGCAGCACGGATATATCCTGGTCTCACCGATGGGGCATACCGGTGCATATGGAAACTTTTTAAGGCTTTCTGCTCCATTCGGCAAACCGGTTGAAGCGGCTGCACTCATGGCTCAA
This sequence comes from Pseudobacteroides sp., assembly GCF_036567765.1. Taxonomy (NCBI): domain Bacteria; kingdom Bacillati; phylum Bacillota; class Clostridia; order Eubacteriales; family Oscillospiraceae; genus Pseudobacteroides; species Pseudobacteroides sp. Next base: position 4,280 of record NZ_DATCTU010000028.1, on the reverse strand, counting down.
GTTACGACAGCCAGCGAACGTACAAATGAGCTCAGTGAAATGGACGTAATCAACGTACTGGAAATTGTCCTAAATGAATATCCTATCGACACCAGTTCGGTATTTCTTACTGGACATTCAATGGGAAGCGGAGGCACATGGTATATCGGAGGTAAATACTCTAAATACTGGGCAGCTATAGCTCCTATGTCTGGACCATTTGTACAGGAGACAGGATATCCGTGGGATAATATACGCAATATGCCAATCTTTATAACTGAAGGAACACAAGCACCATCGTTAAATGCAAGCAGGTTATTAGATACATGGATGACCAATAAAGGTTATAGAAATGAATATAAGGAAGTTAATGCAGACCATCCTGGAATGGTATCTTTGGTGCTACCAGACGTTTTTAACTTTTTTGACCGTTGCAGAATTTCTCCTACAACGCCTCCAACAGTTACTCCAGCACCAACGCATACATCAACACCAACATTATCGCCTACTTCAAAGCCAACTTCTGAAAAAAGTATTGATTTGGATCATAACGGGGTTATCAACATGTCAGATGTTATATTGGTAGCAAAAGCATTTAATACGATAAAAGGCAATACCGGATATATTGAAGCCTATGACTTAAATAATGATGGTGCGATAAATATGACCGATATAATAATTATTGCAGCTAAATTTAATACAATACTGTAGTTATCCTTGATTCATATGTTTTGAGCCTTAATAGAAAGGAATAGGATATTAATATGAGAAAAAAGGTTTTATCAGTTTTTCTACTTATCACCATGGTTATGACTCTATTTTCAATTACACCATTAAATACAGTTATAGCTGCAGATACCATCATTACGCTGGATGGTAACAACATTAAAACCACTAATGTCAACGGCCTTACGTTCAAAGGTTTTGGTGTTCTGAGCGGCAACAGCTCCAGTGAGCTGTTGATGGATTATAAGTCGGAGCATCCTGAGAAATATGCTGAGTTGCTGCAGATTCTGTTTGGTGGTACACGTCCTATCATGACACATGTGAAAATCGAGATGGGCAACGACCGCAATAACTCTACAGGCCCGGATCCAGCCACTATGCGTTGGGAAAATGAAAATGCTAATGTCAAGCGGCATCCTGGCTTTCAGCTTGCAGCCGATGCAAAAAAGGTTAACCCCAATCTTAAAATTAGCATTCTGCGTTGGAATGCTCCTGGCTGGGCAAACACCAATGATAAGATATATACATGGTATAAAAGCACCATTCTAACGGCTTATCGGCAATATGGCTATATGGTCAATTATGTAAATCCCGGAGTTAACGAGCAAGTAGCGAATCTGACATGGACCAAACAATACGCCGATCGTGTCAGAACTGACAGCACGGGTTTCAATGATTCAACCGAGAAATCCCTTTATAACAGCATAAAAGTTGTGATTTCAGATGAAGCTGGGTTAGGCTCTTTCGGCGGCAGCATGGTAAGCGATACCACCCTTCGAGATGCTGTGGCAGTTGCAGGATACCATTACAACACCGATGACGACAGTGCGGGTAATTTTAAAAAGCTGGCAGACCAATTTGATAAAGAGATTTGGAATAGTGAAGCCCAGGCTACCTTTAGCAATACGGCCTTCCGTCCCAACAACAACATGAGGGATCCTTCAGTTGCAGGCACTGGTATAGGTGGCATAAACGGTCCGCTTGAAATGGGCAACACCATTATCAAGGGATTTGTCAATTCACGTCGGACACATTTTATCTACCAGCCAGCCATCGGTTCATTCTACGAAGGCGGACAGTATTCCTTCAAGGAACTTGTCAGTGCACGTGATCCATGGTCCGGCTGGATTCATTATGACGCAGGTCTTAATATTCTTCGCCATTTTAGTTGGTTTGCAAAGACCGGCTGGGAAAACCAGGCCAATACCACTGGAATCTGGAGGGCGGTACCTCAATCCAGCAGCACAGGAGCCACAGGCATAAACCCCATAAATGGCCGCAACGGAGCACCCAGTTACATAACTCTCGCAGCTCCGGACAAGAAAAACTTTTCAACCATTTTCATGAACGACAGCGAGTATACTCAAACTTACCACATTACCACAACCAATATGGGTTATACCGGATATCCTTCTTTGGAAATGTGGGAGACCCGAGCCTCTGACGCTGGAAAAGCCTTTAATAGCAACTATATAAAATATCTTGGTAATGTATCTGCTGATGCCAACGGTGTTTATAACATAACAGTAAAACCCTATTCGGTTATGACTGTTACAACTTTGGTAAATAACGGATCAGCAGAGTATACCAAGCTATTGCCTGTAGAAGGGACACGCACTGTGCTCGATACTGATGCAACCGGTTCTGGACAGAATACCAAGGATAATATCATATATACCGACAATTTTGACTATTCCGGCAAAACGGTACCCGTAATCGGAACAGGCGGCCAAATCACCGGAACCCAAAGCTTTATAGATTCCAGAGGAGGCTCAAAAAGTGTGATTCCACGTTATACCAGCGATCGCAATGGTGCATTTGAAGCATATCTTCCTGACGGATCAGGTAACTATGTACTACGTCAGCAGGTGGATCAATCTATTATGGGGCTTGGTGGCACATGGAATAACGGAAACCCTCTCACATCTATTGGAGATAACCGATGGATGAACTACAAGGCCAGCATCGACGTTTCATTCGAGCACAACAATGTGGAGGGCGGCAGCAATTATGCTGCTATCGGAGTACGTCAGCAAGGCGGCCAAAACTCCCACTACATAAACGGTACGCCATATATCCTGAAATTCTGGTTTGACGGCGGATGGTCGTTCCTTGTCGACGGCAATTCCGTAGCAAACGGTAATGTAGTGAGTGGTACCGGAGGTGTGAAAATTAATGGTTTTGTGGCTTCTTATAATACATGGCACAATATTGCCATTAAGGTTGTGGAAAACAAAGTAACTGCATACCTGGATGGCGTTACACTTTGCAACTATACAGATTCAAAACAGAGATTATCAGGTCGTGTAGATTTAGCCAGCGGTTATTATCATACCCGTTTTGATAATTTGAAGGTGGAAGCAATTGACGGTTATGAGCCTTACTATTCAGAAATTCTTGACAATCTTGAGATGTTCGACTTATCATATGTTCCTGCTTCTAAGCTCGTCTACAGCGGTTCGTGGATGCATGAAAATGGTAAATCTATGTACAATTACCAACGTTCCCTATCCACCAGTAAAGGAACCGGTGCTACACTTAAGTATACATTCAATGGCACCGGATTAGATATTCTGGGTCCTAACGATGGTTCAGCGAAACTGGAAGTGATAGTAGACGGAAAGGTTGTAAATACTTCAGCCAATACAATGGAGTCAGGAAGTTTTTACCAAACTTTTACACTTCATGGGCTTAATTATAGTGAACATACCGTTCAGTTAAAAGTCTTAAGTGGAACCTTGGTTGTGGATGCTGTAGCGACTGTTTCAAATGTGTGGAAGTCAAACTCCACTACAACACTGATACCAACACCAACATCAATACCTACTGCAACACAAACAACTATATTTGATATTGATGTAAACCATGATGGTGTTATAAACATGGCAGATGTGATAATTTTAGCAAAAGTATTTAATTCCACTAAAGGAGACGCCATATATGTTGATGCATATGACTTGAATATAGACGGGGCAATTAACATGGCAGATATAATAATAATAGCAGCGAAGTTTAATACTATTATATAGCAAATATATGTAAGCGTTTTTCAACCTAATCATGCGTGATTATATCAGTTTTGTACTTGTTATACTATGTGATGATGTAATTGACGCTTACACAGCCTCGTAAGTTTTTCTAAAGAATGGGAAGTAAAATCCCATGATTCACTAAATAAGAGGCTATATAGCTGTTATACAAAAGAAAATCGGAAATACTTTATACCAGTTATTTAAGAAGCTTTTTTAATAACTTAACTGGAAATAGCCATTATGATTTTTGTGGTTTTATCGTTTTACTACAATTTTTTTGGTTGTGTGTTTCGACCTGCATTCGGAAATCTATAATTATTCTTAGAAAGGAAATGAATGGAAAGTTGATATAGTAAATTTGAACCCATTAGTATCCAAAATTGCGGAAGAACCCAATTTTACTGTTGATTTATAATTAAAACTGACCCCCGATTTACAAGTAAAATTGACCCCTTGAGAATACAAATGTATCCTATCCATATGATCAATACATGTGGAGGGATAAAAGAGGTGAAAGATGTGCAAGATTGGATAGCTGTAAAA
>NZ_DATCTU010000027.1 GCF_036567765.1 Pseudobacteroides sp. | reverse complement strand
TTGCAAAAGACCTGTTGTCTTATGTAACGCATATCGGTGAGGAGGCTAAGCAGAAAATAACTTTTTTGAAGGAGCCCCGGGGTGTACCGATTATTTTTGTTCTGTTGAAATCGACTTATTTCATGTGTAAAATTGGACTAACGTCCAAAATGTACAGTTCAGGAATATGGAGCAAACATATGCAGGTGTCAAAGAAAGAGAACCTGATACAGGTAATAAAATTTGTATTGTTTTCAGCTTCTGCCGGGATTGTCCAGGCGCTGACATTTACGGTGTTGAACGAATTGCTGCATTGGCCGTACTGGCCGTGCTACTTGATCGCTTTGACGCTCTCAGTGCTCTGGAATTTCACGCTGAACCGTGAGTTTACTTTTAAATCTGCAACGAATGTGCCGAAGGCAATGCTGAAGATTGCCATCTATTATGCTATTTTTACACCGCTGTCCACCTGGTGGGGCGTGGCGCTGACAAATGTGGGTTGGAATGAATATATTGTCCTGTTTGGCACGATGCTAATCAACATGGCAACAGAATTTTTAGTCTGCCGCTTTCTCGTTTACCGAGACAGTATGAATACAAACCAGCGTGATCAGCGGTCAGCGGCAATGGTCCAAAAGTAGTGATTGAGCAGAAGAAAAAGGACTGTATCGCGGCAACAATCCTGCATATAGCTAAAGGGATTTTTGTGGTTATGGGGTGTACCGACGTTCTGACGATCTGCTGAATATCGTCCTGATTTGCCCCGCGTCCATGACCGAAATGATACGATCGATAAACAGGAGATAAACCAGATGAAAAAATATGTGAAAGTTTTACTGGTGTGTTTTATCGTGTGCGCTTTACTGACAGGCTGTACGGGGAATACACGGGCGCAGGATATACTCTATCAGGTATCGACGCTCGACGCGCTGATGCAGGGCGTATATGACGGGGAATTAACGCTTGAAGAGCTCCTCCAACACGGCGATTTCGGCATAGGCACCTTTGACGCGCTGGACGGAGAAATGGTTATTTTGGACGGTACGGTTTATCAGGTATTATCCAGCGGCGAAGTGGTGCAACCGGATCTGTCGGTGACGACCCCTTTTGCTATGATAACGCAGTTCAATACCGATATTCAGTCTGATGTAAGCTCTGTCAGTGATTATAACAAGCTCCAAGAGACGATTGGCAGCCTGCTTCCAAGTCAAAACGAGATTTACGCAATTGAAATTCACGGTACCTTTTCGTACATAGAAGCGCGCAGTGTTCCCTCGCAGACGGAACCATACCCCCTTTTGTCCGAAGTAACGGAAGAACAGACTGTTTTTGAATACAAAGACGTTACGGGTACCTTGGTGGGATATTGGTGTCCCGAATATTTAAGCGGAATTAATCTTGCCGGGTACCATCTCCACTTTTTGTCGGAAGACTATACCATGGGCGGACACCTTCTGGAATGTTCTATTGAAAACGCCGCCATTTCCATTAATACCGTGACGCAGTTTCAGATGCTGATTCCCCAAAACGAGTATTTTTTGCAGACAGATTTCGGCGATGTAACTGAGCAGGAAAAACAGAATGTGGAACAGTAACGGGCTGTGACTGTGACTGGGGGTAACGTTATGCTTGCAATGATATTGAAAATGACCGGTGTCAAGTTCCTGATGGATGTCATGGTGCTGAGTGTAGTTCTTCTTGAAAAGAAAACAAAGTTCGGTTCAATATCAGCGATTCAAAATATGGGCATACTTGACAAATAAAGAGAGAAAACTGGTAGTTGAGTTGTTTTTGCGCTTCGCGCAAAAACAACTCAACTACTATTATTTCTTCTCATATTACGAATTTCTGGTTTATATAATCCTTTTCACGGCAAATGGAGATCCGATGCGTACTCTAGCATTTTCGCTTTCGGCGGATGTAGCGTCCAGATCATCCTAGATCAAATCCACACCTATCTGGTCATCAGGAATTTTTCTGGACAAAAGAACAACCGTCTCGACATGGCTCGAGAGGACAGAATGAATGTCATTTGAACCTGCCCGTTCTCGGAAACATATCCACTGCGTTTTTGGCACTATCGGTAGACGGGAACATATCCACCAATCGTACCGTTTATGAAAAGGGCACTCTTGCTAGGAGGGCCCTCAATAATAAACATTAATGTAATTAATAGTCTTTTTTCTTTACTGGAATCCAGATTTCGCTTCGATACTTTGGATTTCCAGTGTCTGGACTCTCGTTCCACAAAATTTCAGGACCTTCAACTGCCTCATACCCTGAAGACGGAAACCACTCTGAGTATATCCTTCCCCATACATTTTGAAGTGTTTCCGGGAAGGGTCCAATGGATTCGAAAACTGCCCAGGTACTGGCTTCTATTTTTAATACATCAAGTTCTGCTGTTTCATCACTTGAAGTTGCTACACCGATGTAATGATCTAGTTCTCCTCTTTCTTCCATTCTTCCTTCCGAGAAATTAGTGGAAGCACTAATAATACCAGTTGGTTCTACATTTGAAATTGCTTTTAATTGTTTAATAACCTCCGGGGTTAAAAGTTCAGTCATTTTTGCAATCTCTGGATTAACACCTTTAAAAATAACTGGAACTCTCTTCTTAAATCCTACTAACTTAAATGCCTCTTTTTCAACAATACGATAGTTCATTTCGCATCCTCCTTGTATTGATAATTGAAAGGTCATTCGAGGATAAGCTTTTAATTGTGTATTCTCACTCCTTGCCTCAGAAGGGAGAATACCATGCAGGGAATGAAAAGCACGGGAAAATGAATCAGCCGAATTATAGCCATATTTTACGGCTACATCAATTATTCTCAAATCCTTATCTTTCAAATCAAGTGCTGCCAGCGTTAATCTTCTTCTCCGAATATATTCTGATAAGCTTATACCTGATAAAAAAGAAAACATCCGCTTAAAATGATACTCTGAACAGTAAGCAATTTTAGAGACTTCACTATAATCAATATCCTCAGTTAAGTGCTCTTCAATGTATACCATTGCATTATTCATACTACTTAACGAATCCATCAAACAACCTCCTTTCATCGTCAATATTATCAAAGGATGTGCTTACCAATCCGACAATCTGTGCACAGTATAGTCGGCTATTATTTAAAATATTCTCTTATGAGACTTAAGAAACGAAATCTAATTCATGCTTAACTTTTCAATTGCATGTTTTCCATTAGTTGGGAAGACCACATGCTTTCCTTTGTTACTTAAATTTTTGCTTATTTAAATTAGAATCTCTTGGTTACTTGTATTCACTCGGAACAGGAATATTAAATCTCTCACACAATAGTTTTACATCATGCACATCATTTTCATCATACTCATAGCCCAAGTGAAATAATATTTGATTTTCAGCATCAATACATCTTACCGTTTTATCGCCTATTTTCCCAATGCCGCTAAACACTTCTGGAGGATATGCTTCCCCTTCAAAAACAATGTATCCTTGTTCGTTGAATTTAAATATATGAAGATCAATTATCCTGCCTTTACTATCCTTCCAAACCGTGTGGGATGTGGTGGTATATGCTTCGGTAACCTCAGCAAAACCTTTTTCTTTTAATATTTCAATAAACTTTCTTCCATTACTTTCTTCCACAAATAAATCAATATCGTTGTGTACTCTTGTTTCTTCTTCTAATAATGCATCTACTCCCCAACCGCCATCTATCCAAATGTTAATTTTATTTTCCTCAGCATATGTTATTATCTCAATGGCATCTGTTTTATTTACCATGCAACCCCTCCGTTCAAATTAAAATTTATAAGCGATAAATCTCGAAGCTATTATGCTAAAGATGAAGTTTGCCTTTTTTTGCTCGCCATAATTAGAACTAAATCGAGGCTCCAGCAACCCCCCCAGATTTAAGTCCCCTTTTGTGCCGTGGTAGAAATGCCCCGTGTCTAATGATTTTTCATTAATTGCTCTAGCCCTTCTTCGGATGTTAACATTTCAAGATTATTAAATATTTCCTCTTCGCCCCAGTTCCACCATTGGAGCTTTAGCAAGAATTCAACCTTTTCATCACTAAATCGTTTTTTGATAAATTTAGCTGGATTCCCACCATATATTGTGTATGGTTCAACACTTTTTACTACTGTTGAGTTAGCAGCAATAATCGCACCATCACCAATTTTAATACCCGGCATAATGGTAACATTCTGTCCAATCCATACATCATTTCCAATCACTGTATCACCCTTGAATGGTAACTGCTCTATTGTTGGAGTTACCTTCTCCCAACCACAGCCAAAGATATTAAAGGGATAGGTTGTAATTCCATCAATTCTATGATTTGCACCATTCATAATAAACTTAACACCCTCTGCAATTGCACAGAACTTGCCTATTATCAGTTTATCCCCTAGAAATTCGTAGTGATGCTCTATATTATCATAAAATTTCTCTGGAGACTTTTTATTATCGCTATAATAGGTATATTCGCCAATTTCTACATTGAAGCGTTTTGGGAGATTTTTTATATAACAAACTGTTTTTATGTTTTCATTTGGATATAGTTTTTTCTTATCTGGTCCTGTCATAAGATATACACTCCCTTTCATTTTTAATATGTTTCTAAGCTATTCATATTTATACACCACATCCATATTACATCCATCCTATCTCCTCAACCCTACGAATTTATCTAATCTGTCAACTCAACCCTACCTAAATTTATGTCCTTTTTTGCTAAAAAATTACCCTCGATATGTTCCCTTATACGCATATAGAGGGTTTGAGTCGAGTGGACAGATTTACTTTCATTTTATGAAATCCAGTATTCTCAAGACTTTCACGACTTCACTTTCTCGTTATCAACACAACACACTCCACGTGGTAAGTATGCGGAAACATATCGAAAGGTGTGATGCGGTCAAGCTGGTATCCGGCAGCCATAAGTCGCCGCACATCGCGTGCCAATGTCGATGGATCGCAGGAAACGTAGGCAATGTGCTGCGGTGCCATGCGGATTAACGTTTCCAGCACGCTTTTCATCAGTCCCGCACGCGGCGGATCGACAATGACCTGATCGAAATTCATCCGCAGATGAGGCAGAATCTTTTCCGCAGAGCCCTGATGACACACTGCCTGGGAAGAACCTGCCAGATTGACCGCATAATCGCTGCAGGC
>NZ_DATCTU010000026.1 GCF_036567765.1 Pseudobacteroides sp. | reverse complement strand
TGGAACGATAATCAGCTATTCTTTCCTTCCAAATATCGTGTTTTATATTACTTGACATCAATACCTCCCAGAACTATTATTTTAAGGTATTATCTCAATAAATTACTCTTCACTCAAGATACAGTCGGTTTGACACTTACGTTTATTCCGAAACTGTCCAAGGTGATTAGGGGGCTTAAGAGCAAGAAATATTACAAAAAATGATAATAGATACTTTTTATTCAGAATCGCAGATTTAATTAATGGCCAACTTATTAAATTTAAAAAAGATATTACATGTAATTCTATAATTATCAGTAGAATATCTATGGATCCAAAAGAAGCTAATCTTAATGAACTTGGGATTTGGGAATGGAGTGCAGAGGAATCCAATCCTCTTAAGCAATGGTCAGCCCGAGCTCCAGAAAAAGCATACGAATTAGCTTTTCTAGATGCCGACTTACTAGGGTGTTCTGATGAAAAACTTACTGAAGTTCTGCGAACAGGTTTTATTGTACCAGAGTATATTACCAATGATTTTTTGCTCACAATTAAAATGACATCCTATGACTACTATGTGGTTGAAATACCTTTATCAGAATGTATTAGAATTGATAATATGATTCGAATTAGTAAGAACTGCAAAAGTCTCAATTCATATATACTTCACAAAGATAACTTTATTGATACAACGGAATTAAATATTAAAGTCGATTATTCAGAAATGGCACCAAGGAGGATTATATACACCAGAATTGATTTACCTAATGCTACAAGGATTTTAACAATGAGAACATTTGATGAGTTGTTGATAGAATATCTCGGTGGAATGACAAAAAAACTTGGATACTCTGGGAAACAAAGAGTTGTAATTAAAAGCTTTTTAGCAGATGCTTTTGAAAAAATTGAAGAAATTAACGAATTTTTCATTAGACATGTACCAAACAGTGAACACTATTCTGAATTCTTTAACAAGGCAAAATACACTCTCGAAGATTTTTTATCTACTGAGACAAGGATGGAAGCATTGCTTAAAGGCACAATAGAGAACATACCTGCACTTACAGAAAAATTTTCGAATCTTGCATCACAAAAATGGTTTTCTGAGCAAAACATAAAAAGGGATTCATTAGAGAATGAGATAAAATTATTAGAGTGTGGCATAGAAAAAGTTAAGGAAGAAATTACTTTAGTGACAAGTAAGCGGGATAGCCTCATAAATGAAACTAATTCTATTCATAATAAGAATACTGAACTCAAAAAAAATTGTGATCAGCTTGAAGCTTATTTAGAAGATAAAATTAAATACATACATGCTAATACAGGAGCTTTCTTAGGTGAGATAGCTATAATAAAGAATATATTACAACATGAAGTCGTCTCTAGGCCAGACATTTACCATATTTCAGGGTATTATGATTATAATGATCAAACTGAAAGTATTGATAGCATAGAAATATTAGAAGAAATATTAGAAGAAATATTAGAAGAAAACCTTGAAATTATCGGTATTGATAAGAATTTTTCATCAATACTATCATCATATTTAACTGGAGCATATCTCTCGAATACTCCAGTGCTTCTTAATGGGATAAGTGCAAGGAAAATTGCCGATGCTATATCAATTTCTATTTGTGCTAGCACTGCTGATGTTGTTCAAATTCCAACAGGATATAGCTCGTTTTCAAAGTTATGTAATGAAGTAACTAACTGTAAAGGTAAAGTTGTATTAATCGAAAATGCTGTTGGATATTGTGATGAGTGTTGTTATATCGGGCTTATTAAAGAAGTCAAAGATAAGCTACTTTTATTTTCGGTAGAGTTTGAAGAAACGTTACAATTATTACCAAAAGGGTTTCTTGGCTATATGTGCATAGCGTGGTATGAACCTTTATTAACAAGTATAAGATCAGGGGAACTTAGTTCAGCTATAGTGAAAGAAGATCTTGTACCTCTATTCAGCCCTAAAGATTACAGAGTAAATTATAAAAATATAAACGAATACACTAGAGCAATGAAGTTGACGAATGCATATAGCCTTACACGGGCAGATTTATTAAGTACTATTGACTGCTTTAATAAAGAAAATTCTTTACTTTCACTTATATTGTTTGAAATTATACCTTACACAAAGATACGTGACAATATGGATGACATTGTAGAATTGATAGATTTGCAAGGTTTTAATCCACGAGCAAAAGAGCTAATAGAACAACTTATGGAAAAGGATTCTTAACTATGCAAAAAGATATTATTAACCAAATGGCTAAAGATATGTCAATAATAAGGTATTCATTTGAGGATGATACCAGTTATGCAACAAGGGTCATTTATTCAGCACTATCTGAGTGGATTAAAGTTGCAATACTTGACCGAGATGTTAACGATGAGGAATTATACACAGATGGAGTTAGTAAGATACATGTTACTCAAAAGTGTGAGAAAATACTTGAAGCAATGTTGGCTATTTGTCCAGAGGCGAAAAATTGGTTTTATCCTACTAAAAAATGGGAATACCCTATTAGAGAAATAAGAAAGCGTTTGGAATATGCTGGCTACATCGTTTCAGGTATAAATAATAGCATACAGCTTTCTTCGCCTAAATATGCATCGGTATATGACGGCTTTTATTTGTATAGAGGAGATAGTTTTTATTTAAGAAGTATGGTTTCTGGATTGGGAACATATATTCACAAGCAGCCTGAATTTGGTTGCCAGAGTGATATAAAAAGAATGTTTTTTATTCCTGATAAAAATGCAGTTGATACTGTGCGTGATTTTGAAAATTCTATTTCCAGGAGTTACGAGAAAAGCCTAAATGAAACAAAATCTAGAGAATATTTTAATTTTACATCTTATAAAAGTTTTTCTGAGAGTTGGGATCAGGCATTTTATCAGGAGGGAAAAATAACTGTTTATAGGAATGGAATTTTTGATTATGGGCTTGCTAAATTCAGAAATCGGCAGGTGTATATTTATCAGTTTCCAAAAGCTATTATCTCTACAAATGATGTACGTAGGTTTATGTATGGTATAAAAGGTATGTATAATATGGAATGCAAAGCACTAATAAGAAGACATGGAGATGCAATTAAAATGAAAATATTTAGTGCTTTACCATTAAGAGAGCAATCACTTTTACATATGATGGCATGGCCTTCGCGAGATATATCGGATATTACCAAATATATCATCCCCGTTGAATTCACGCAAATTATACAAAATACTTTAAATAATCTCAATATTAAGATACTGGAGGAGTGAATATGGATAAGTACGGAGTTCAGAACACTCATATAGCACTTGTAAATAAGTTGCAAGATTATATAAGATCACAATATTTAGGAGAAAATGAGCTTCTTTTAAATGCATGTGAGAAACTTTTACAGGAAAAAGGCAATTTATATCAAGAGCCATATATTGAAGCAAATCCAGCATATAAGATAGCAGCTAATGGTATTATCAATTCAAGTCTGCCAATCCATATCAAAGAATTTTTATTGGAAATGGGTAGGAATAAGCTAGGTGTATTTGAAAGCCCATATAAACACCAATTAGATGCACTTGAGGCTTTTTACAGAGGTGATGATTTACTTATAACCACAGGTACAGGATCTGGAAAAACTGAGTGTTTTATGTGGCCAATGATTACAAGTATAGCAGAAGAAGCAAAAAGGCGGCCGAATATGTGGAAAATAAGAGGAGTTAGGGCTTTGCTTTTATATCCTATGAATGCTCTTGTATCAGACCAACTAGGCAGGCTAAGACGCATGATTGGTGACCAAAATGGAAACTTTAGAAAAGTTTTTAGAGAATATTCGTTTGATAATAATTCAAGAAGTCCCCAGTTTGGAATGTATACTGGCAGAACGCCATATCCCGGTCCCCTTGATAGTGATAAGAGTAAAAAACTAGCTGATACAATGAGAAATGATATTCTGAATAGAGAGCCAGAACTGATAAGTGATCTAATCAAAATTGGGCGGTATCCTTCCAAAGTTGATTTCCTAAGTTATGTTGATGCATTGGAAATGGGGATTCATACAACTCAACCAGATGATGCTGAACTTATTACACGTCAAGAAATGCAAAATCTGTGTCCTGATATTCTTGTAACTAACTATTCAATGCTTGAATATATGCTTATAAGACCTATTGAGCAGAATATATGGAATAGAACAAGGCAATGGTTGAATGCTTCAGAGGAAAATAAACTTTTAATTGTCATAGATGAAGCACATATGTATCGAGGTGCAGCCGGAGGGGAAGTTGCACTTTTACTAAGGCGTTTGATGTATAAGCTTAAGATATCAAGGGAAAAAGTAAGATTTATTCTTACAAGTGCTAGTATACCGAATAAAACACAAGATGAAAAAGATACTATACAAAGATTTGCATGTGGATTGACCGCTGGAGACAGGTTTAAAAGTAATTTTAATATAATTACAGGCACACCTGAAGAAATTAATTTTGAAGTCGGCAAAGAATTATCTGCAAAAAGTATTTCTTTTTTATCAATTGATGCATTTCAAAGTGATGAAAAAGCAAAAATTAATGAAGTGAGGATTTTTTCCAAGGCAATTGGACAAACAGGATGTAACATTAACAGTATACAAGAAATGGAAATTTGGCTTTTTGAAAATCTAAGCAAGCTTACTCCAGTACTACGCATACTAAAACAATGCAGAGGTAATGCTACAGAACTTAATACACTAGCAGAAGTAGCATTTCCTCATGATGATACAATCACAGCATTATCCGCAACACAAGTTCTACTTGCAGTAATGCCACTTGCAAAAAGTAAAGAGGGGCAGGTACTTTTCCCTGCCAGACTTCATATGCTTTTTAGAGGGCTGCAAGGGCTATATGCTTGTAGTAATCCTAATTGTCCAAATAAAAGTGATGGAGATGGGATTACGCTTGGTAAGATATACTTTGACAGCGGGAAAGAAATTTGTGATTGTGGAGGTAAAGTATATGAACTAATAAACGATAGACGTTGCGGAGCATTATTTTTTAAGTCATATATGGATTATGATGCCAGCATGGAAAAATACTTATGGAAGACTCCTGGAGAAATATTTGATGGTACCCTTAAAGAAGTACATTTTTATATTGTTCCCAAAGGACTTAAAATTTCTGCTAATAAAAATGTCAGAATTGGATGGCTTGATTCAAAAACGGGAATGGCTTACTTTAACTCTAGATATGAAGGTGAAGACGGCTTTATTAAGATTGCCCATTCAACTACTGAACAAAAAAACAGACCCAATATTCTTACATACTCAAGCTGTCCAAAATGCTCTAAACGTCTAGTGTTCTATAACCTTTCAGACTTTTCAACCAAAGGTAATGAACCGTTTTATAATTTAATTTCCGAACAACTAAAAATTCAACCACCTACTCTTTTTGACGAAAGAAAACTCCGAAACCAGCCCAATGCAGGGAGAAAGGTATTGTTATTCTCTGATAGCAGACAAAAAGCAGCAGTACTAGCAAAAGATATGACTAGGGCTGGTGATGATGCCGCTGCAATGCAAGCTATTGCTATGGCTGCAGCAAATCTGCAAAAGTGGTCTATCGATAGGGATGATATTGTGACAATCAATATGCTATATCCAGCTTTTCTCGAAATTGCCTACAAAAATAGATTGCAGTTTTTTTATGGTGATGATAAAGAGGCTTTTAAGCAAGACTTGGAGAAAATAGCAGAAATTATTGAACGCGATAAAAAAAGAGGAAAATCTATAAATTATTATAAGCTTGCAAATAACACATTCACTACTCAGCCAGGATTGTTTAAGGAACAGATTATAAAACTTACCTGTTTTTATAACCGATCTTTATTGGGGCTAGGCTTATGCTGGATTGAACCAAGCGACTATGAGGACGTAGAAAATGCAATTTATGATCTTAAGACTGCCAAAATTAAAATGTCGAAAGGAGAGTTTTTATGTATTTTTACTTCATGGGCACAGTATATTTGTTTCCGGGATTATGCGATTGGTGAGACAATCCCAGATGAAGTTAGGGAAAACATAACAAGACGTGGCAGCCGTTTTGGTATGGAAAATGATGCTAAAATGCCAGCCTTTATTTCCGAAATAATGAGATCTCAAGGATATTCAGACCATATGATAGAAAAAGTATTTGGCATCCTTTCAAGCTTTCTACGGCAACGAGAAAGTGGGGATGCAAAATATCTCGTGCTTAATAAGATATGTTTGAAGTTTAATGAAGATCACATTTGGTATAGATGTAGTAAGTGCTCTGGTATATTCCCATATAGTATTTGGGGACATTGTTCACACTGCGGGTGTAATGATATATATGAGATGGCAGAAAAGGATTTTGAAAGATATAGATTTTGGAGAGATCCTATTTTTAATGCTATTCACGGAATAGGCGATATAAGAACTATAAACACTGAGGAACATACAGCTCAATTATCTCACAAAGATCAGAGGGAAAATACTTAGTCTACTACTGAAAATTATGAAATGCGGTTCCAAAACATTAACGTTGACGATGATATGCCTATTGATGTTTTGAGTTGTACTACCACAATGGAGGTTGGTATTGACATTGGTTCTTTGACAGCTGTTGGCTTAAGAAATGTGCCTCCAATGAGAGAAAACTATCAGCAGAGAGCAGGTCGAGCAGGTAGGCGAGGATCTTCTATTTCAACTATTGTTACATATGCACAAAATGGTCCTCATGATGGATGGTATTTTAATAATCCTAAAGATATTATTTCTGGCAAAGTGCGTAGACCATGGATAGATATACAGAATGAAAAGCTCACCCAAAGACATTTAAACATGCTACTTATTAATGAATTTATGATGTCAAACAATGTAGATATTGACAAATGTGAAGCTATAAAGTTTTTTGAAAATATGTATGAGAATTTCAAGAATTTTTCACGAAACTTTACATTTGATATTCATTTAAAAAATACTATATTGCCAGCTATAGCCAACTACGCTCTGACTACTTTTAAATCAGAGCTTATAAAGAAGCTAGATAATATGTTTGATGACGTTTTAAAAAATCGTGAACGATATCAAGCTCAGGATAACGAAGTAGTTTCACTTCTTGATGTATTGTTCTACGAGGGTATATTGCCTACATATTCATTTCCTAAAAACGTTGTTGGGCTTTACATAGAAGATAAGTATGGAAGGAGTATAGACCAAAGACCAGAGAGATCACTTGATATGGCAATTAGCGAATACGCACCTGGAAAAATTGTTGTAGTAAACAAAAAGACTTATAAAATAGGGGGTATATATAGCTACCACTCAAAGTTTAAACCCAGTTATTATGAGAAGCAGGCTCGTCCGTATTTTGAAGATAGGAATTACTTTAGCACAATTTACATGTGTGAGGAGTTTTCGTGCGGGTGGATGTCTACAGAATATCCTATTAATGGCATATGTCCATTCTGCGGAAGGACTATTCATAGGGACCATAGATTATTAAAACCTTGGGGTTTTGCTCCAATAAACGGGAAAAGTATAAGAGAATCTGAAGCAGAGAATGAAATATCTTATGCCGAGGAGCCCTGTTACTCAACGACGCCAGCACAGGATGATATGCATGAAACAAATTATAAAAATATTCGTGTGGCAAAAAGGTCAGGAATAATTACCGTGCTAAACAAAGGGCAAGAAAGTAAGGGCTTTTTAGTTTGTAAAGATTGTGGGGCTGCGGTTACAGGTAATGACAAGTTAGAACCACGAGAAATACAACGTCCATATTCACATCCCCGTAAACCAAGCATGCAGAGATGTAGGCATGAGGACACTGAAAACGTATATTTAGGACATAACTTTACAACGGATATGGTTGTATTCGAAATTATGATTGATAAGCAGAAAATTAATACTGAAATTGATGGATTATGGATAAAAAATGCTATAACAACATTAACAGAAGCAATGATTCTATCAGTAGGTCGTGCACTTGATGTTGAGTTTAACGATATCAAAGGCGGAAATAGGCTGCGTTATAGTACTGAGTTTGTCTATGCAGATATCTTCTTATATGATAGTCTTTCAAGTGGAGCTGGTTATTCTTCTGGCGTCATTGATATGGTTGACAATGTTTTAAATATGACCAAAGAAACATTAAGTTGTAGTTCTCATTGTGAAACTGCGTGCCAAGACTGTATTAAACATTTCTGGAATCAGAGGGTACATAACCGATTGGACAGATATGCAGCACTGGAATTGTTAGACTGGGGAATGCATAGTCAGCTTCCCGAAGAAATCCCAGTAGATAAACAATATGAAATTATTGCTTCACTGAAACGTGTACTTGAGACTGGGACGAAAATAAGAATTGATAATGAGGGAAAAAGTATATTTGCTTACTATGGTAATGTCAAGAAAAAAGTAATAGTTTACCCTGCTATGATTAATGAGAACTATATAAATGCAGGTCTATCTACTATATTGATTCCTGATAGGGTCATTACTAAGGCATTACCCAAAGCATACAACTATGTATGCCATAATATATTGGGTACTACTTCGTAATTCAAAAAAAAATAAAACTTAGCTAATGAATATACAGAAAAGCCGAAAATTCAGTCGACTCATAGGTCTTGTATAATGGATTACAGGGACAGTAAAATTATACGATAAAACTTTTATCGTATAATTTTACTGTCTTGACTCTGCAAGCTCGCTCTATACCAACTTCTCAGGTTCTTAAAAGCAGCTTAGCATTGCTCTGTCAGTTATTCTAAAGGATTGGGGGACAAAAAGACCAAGATTCACTCTGTAAGAACCTTTTTCTGACACTTTTAAGAAATACCCTGGAAAGTAACTTCCGGCAAATCGTACTATTATTTATTTTCGTGTCAAATGGAAAACTAAGTAATATTCTTAATCTGAGGCATTAATTGAGAAAGCTTAAGCCATTAATCCTTTACTAAGAATTTGTTTTTTGTTAGACTGGTAAATGGAAAGAGGTGAGTATTTTGGCTAATAGACCAGTTTTTATTTCAAATACAAATATTGTTGGATATGTGGAAGAAAAGAAAATTGATTTTGCTTGGTTCCCAGGGTTATCAAAATCACAGAAACAAAAATCAATTGAATCCTTACATAATGCTTTTATTCAAGACTATCCAGTTGTCAAGGTTTTAGAAATATCAAGTAAATCTTTACAGCCTATAGGTGTTGAGTTAAGTGCATTTAATCTTATGTTCTCTTATCAAAATGCAACCTTTAACGTCGAAACTGCTTTTCAATCAAGTAAAGTTTTTGAATCTGGCGGACCCTTTCTGGATTTGCTAAATAAATCAGCAAGAGAAGCTAAAGCAGATGAACGGCTTAAAAATTCAGGAAAGCTTGTTCAATTTGTTTTCTATGGCCAAAAGTGGCCTTTAGAGCCAAAAACAGCTTTTTATGATTGGCTTTACCTTAATGCAGTTTCTCAAAATGGAGAATTAGCGAATCAGATAATGGAATACTCTGCTTTTACTGATATTGAATTTAACCCTCAAAAGTCAATTAATTGTCAGGCAAGATCGGCAGCGTTATTTGTTTCGCTGAAAAGAATGGGAATTTTGGAAAACGCATTGAATGCACCGGAAGAGTTCCTCAAAGTATACAAAAGCAAGTCTTCACCCCAAATCTAAGTATCACAAAATATATGTGCATAATATCCATATCGTATTCCATTTCTGCTCTGGCTCTGCAAGTCACAACAAAGACACTTCGTCAGCTGCTTTAAAGACATCTGCGAAGATTTTAAAGTATGGCTTCGTCAGCGTTTCTAAAGGAAGGGGGGCAAAAAGGCCCGGGCTTCACTCCGTTAGATACCTCAGATAGACTCCGAATGAATGCTTGTACTTATATTCTGAGAGTCCGAAAGAGCCGTAAACAGTTGGTTTTGATCGGGTAGAAAGCAGGTCTTGGTAAAGTCATTGTGTTTGAATAGCTGGTAGATATGTTAGTATTTGTTTTTTAAGTTAACAAAACGAGCAAGAGCTTTCTCCATACCATTAATAGTTCCCCAAGCAATACGCACATTCTCAGCATTTAATATTCTAGCATGATGTGTTATCATGTTTTGTTGAAGTTTCCATCCATGTATTTCACACAAAGTGTTCCAAAATTTCTGTCCGCCCATTGTTTTCATAGGTATGTTTGGTAAGGAAATTTCTGTATTAAATATACTTAAAAATTTTTTTAATGCTTCGGGGCCTATTGAAATTTCTTTTAAGACAGTAAGGAAAATCTTTTCATCTAACATAAAAAACTTCCTTTCTATTTATCTGCTCTTAACACATATTATTGCTTAAATTTAACCCTTATATAAAAGTTATATCGGTATAATTAATTATTAATTAATACCAAATATAATAAAATTATAGCAACATTTGTTTGTAGCGTCTGCTCCTATGTAAATAATATGTAGATTACCGAATAATATAATCATTCGATATAAGCGATTATATACTTGTTTTTGGGTCACCTGATATTCTCTGCCAGTTTTCAGATCAAGTTATGTACTTTTCCGATTAAGCAGATAACCATTATTTTATGTAATATTATACCAATAATTTCAGGTTAGAAATAACTTCTGTTCTTTCAACTTAACGTACCTTCAAACAAAAAAGTGGGTGACTCGATGAAAACATCTGCTATAATAGATTTATTATTAATATTGGCCACATTTGGAAGAGGAGAACATATAGGCATGTATACTTTAGCAATTATTGTATATTTTATATGCCATAGATATCTTGGCAAAAAAATGAATAATGAAGCACAAGCAAAAGTTATATCAGAAGGTTTTGAAAATTATTTTAAAAATCTAAATAACGAGGAATTACTAAACTCATATAAAACCCTCATCAAAGAATATAGAAAATTATATAGAGAACCAAAAGCCAATATGATTAAAACCAAGATGGAAAGCTTAGAAATAGCTTTCAAACTGGATTTTGCACTTTCAGCTTTCAAAGAAAGAGGGATTAAAGAACCAGATGTTGAGGAAGAATAGAGAGTAAGTTTTCGTCTAAACATTGAACATAGAAGCGTTGCGAATGTGTGACAGCCGAAATACTTGGTCCCCTGATATTCTCTGTAGGTTTCGGAGGCAACAATTCATTAACTCAAGTGCAATCTCGAAATACCATGCCATATTGAAAAGGATATTCCAGGTAGAGACCCCCAATCAATTACGAACGCCAGCCAACACAGCCAACGATAAGAGTTAAATGGAAAAATAAGAAAAGCAGCACAAAGAAGGCACCCTGCCAATAGCGGAATCCAAGACGCTGTTGTCTTTCTTTTCACGATGCTGTTCCAAAAGACTTTCCAATTAAGAATAAAAAGCCAAAGACCAGTTAATCCAAAAACTGTTGCAATTAAATATCGAATATAATCCACGCTATAGTCACCTCCATCGTAAAAAATATCTCTTATTTGTAAAATCTATTCCAGTTGAATATTCTTTTTGCTTTTATCTTGTGACCCCTTTTTAAAACCCGTTAAAGTCTGTCTGTCTGAATGAAATTAAGATATCCCGGAAAATGAGGTCTGGACCCCTGATATTCCTTAATGGCTTTCCATAATTATATAATATCTGCTTAAGTTGTTCTTTTAGAGAAGTGAATTTTAGAAAAAAACGTATTGTAAAACATATCGACAAACAAAATCAATAGGAATGTTCCTGCTATTATACAGATAATGCCTATAATCATACAAATAATATTTCTACCTTCGCTTGCATTTTCATTCCTTAATAAAAGTTTGTATCCACCTATCAGCATCTTGATTGATATATAAAAAGCTATTCCCCAGAGTATTATATTTTCAATCATAATAGTCTCCTATATTTGTTGCTTCTATTATATACTATGGTGGTTTCAATAGCACCCATTTTATTGGATGCTATTATCAGTTGGCATGATCGGTTCCCGGTATTCTGATTTATCCCGCATCATTTTATAGATGATATTTACCAGCTTTCTCATGATACATTTGATTGACTGCTTTTTTGTTTTACCCTCAGAAAGTTTCTTTTTGTAATATTCATAAAAGTAAGCATTTGTGGGCTTCTCTTTGGGATTACTCAGCACCGAGACAGCTATTTGGAAGAATATTTGATATAAATTCCTGTTACCAAGTTTGTTACTGAAATTCTTGTTAGTCTGACCTGTTGAATATCTCATCGGCGATATTCCAGCGTACGCGGCCAAAGTGTCAGCATTGGGAAACCTTGATATATCACCTATTTCAGCTATGATCCCGGCTGCTGTCACTGTATTTATTCCTTTCATGCTTTCAAGCTTGTAGACAAATTTGGGAATAAGGTTTTTCATATTTTCTTCAATGCTTTCTATGATAGCCAAGATATCATTGATTTGCTTAATTGATGATATAACTATAAAATCCCTTAACTCCTGAAATTCATTTTCCGTATCTCCGTCTTTCTCTACATAATCAAGGATTTGACGTGCTTTTTTCTCAGAACAGTTATGATGGCTTTTTTGACTTAGAAAGGCTGTAAGTTCTTGAAGGGTGGTTCCCTTTAATTTTGACGGGGACGGAAACACTTTAAAAAATTCCAGTGATGTTTTACTATCCAAGGAAAAGAAAAAGCTTTTATAATTTGGATAGTGATGGTTAGGTATGTATGGATTTGATTCTTTAAAACAACATTGTTTTTAACAAGTGTGTTCCTCTTTGTTACAAGTTCATTCAATGCCCAATGCAAATCGTTTGGTGCTGCATCAGGCAGCGAATCAAGCTTATTTAAAAGAACATTAGCTACACATTCGGCATCTATGGAATCTGACTTATTTATGGTAGCTTGGTTTTTCCTCTCTGATTGTGACAATGAAGGGTTTACATATTTGACTCTATAGTTCTTTTCCAGTAGAAATATTGCTAATTCCCTGCCGTTTCCCAATACATCCTCAAGAGCAAAAACAGGTGTAATTCCTTGTGGTGTATGTTTTTTAACAAAGCTTATTAACTTTGCAAAGTCCTGCTTTTTATTTGGAAACGTTAATTCTCCCAGCTTTTCACTAAAGCAATTAATAGCAACCACACTGTGTTGATTCTTATGGATATCGATTCCATAATATGTATGCAACATCTTTGGGTGTAACATTAAATCATCCTTCCATTATTCATATTTCAAGGTACATAAATTGACCTTAAGCATCCCTAATTCCCAGCGTTAGACCTTATTAAAAAGTCCCGCATCAACTTCTAAGCAAAGGTTTTAAAGATTTTATAAAAGCCATATTAAAAATACAGCCTTTAGAAAAACTTCAAAACCAAGAATAAAGGCATTCTCTGCAAAGCGTTAGAATCCGACATAGCCAGAAACCCGCACAAATATCAACAGCCCTTATTCATGGTACAAAGCAACTTTAAGTAAAAATTCTATAAGGAATATTTGCTTCAATAACCCTGTGGAGCATATCAGCAGTGCCTTTACTACATGATAAATTCTCATGGAAAAACAAAACCAAATCAGGCTTTTCCATACGGAGCATCTTGGCATTCCTGATAGGTCCGGCACTTTTACCAAACCTCTGCCAGTCTGCGGGATACTCAATAAAACTTATCCCACACTGACGAGCAGCACGAACAGCCAGAGTATCAGCACCCCTGCACCCTCCAGCAATAAGCAAATCAATATCAAGACTTTTTATAACAGCTAAAATCTTCTGGTAATCCCGATAAAATCGACTTCCAGATACTAAAACCTTCATATATATAACCTCCAGTTTTACTGAAAAAGCCTGTAATAAATACAAGCCTTTGCACTAAAGCTGGAATCTGTAAATATAGCTATATCAATGCTTCTTGAATAAATACCGGATAAAAAACACCAACCTAAACTGGTAAACTGAGCTGCCATAATCTCTGGCAGCCCTATGTAAAAACCTCTCAAAATCCCTCATATCTCTTCCTCACAATCAACTGGACGAATAGTAATAATACCCTGTGTAACATCAATAACCACCCTGCATCCAACCTCAAAACCGAATGTAGCCAGCCACTCAGCCGATACAACAATAGCAGGTGAATCATCAAGCCAATGACTCTTGACAGATGATAAAGCTACCATATAAAGACACCTCCTCAAATATCACTCATGAGCCTATGGAGGAAGATACCCCTGCATAAGCTGGAACAAAAGATACCGCTATCTCAGAAATACGTCAATGGGCTTTGAAAAAAATAAAATAAAAAATGCTTATCCCTGCAATTCTGCGAAGCCGCTCATACTGCACTATTTAGAGTCTCCGTAGGCCACATCAGGAGTATGGAGTGATTTGCTCTTTTATCACTCCATACTCCTGAAAATAGAGGTACGGCTTAAATATAAGCCATACCTCTATTTGAATGTGACTTATGAGTAGCTATATAAGCATCATTTAAGATGCTCACGGGTTCAGCTGAACTTATAAGCACCTCCAAAGGCTCTCTGAAAGCTACTTCTACGAGCACATACACGAAAATTATCAATTTGCAAATTTGATAATTTTCGTTAGGCTACTGGAAAAACAAATAAAAAGTTTTTCCAGTAGCCGTATGAGTCTATTAAGATGTCTCTGGTAGCACTTTCAAAGACACTACGAAGTTAAAGTAAAACCCGTAAGCCGCTCAGTAGCACCTATTACAGCCGCTTTTGAGCGACAACAAGCGATAAAAAATATTTTTTATTTATATTTTTTATCGCTTTAGGATTGGCAAAAAGACATGTAGTTGTCTTTTTTGCCAATCCGTATGTGACATTATAGTGACCTGAAGTTGTCTTTGTAAGAAGCTCATGAGAACAGCATAACTACAAGAACTCTTCAAGGGCTCTTTTAGTAGCTCATAAGCCCCATCAAGTGAGGATTTCAAATATATAAAAATTTGAAATCCTCACTTGAGATATGATCGAAAGGACTGCTAGCAGTCTTTTCGATCATATCGGATGAAGCCTACGAAGTCACAAAGGAGTTCTCTACGAAGAAAGCATTTTTTATTTTATTTTTTATCAAAGTCCATTGACGTATTTCTGAGATAGCGGTATCTTTTGTTCCAGCTTATGCAGGGGTATCTTCCTCCATAGGCTCATGAGTGATATTTGAGGAGGTGTCTTTATATGGTAGCTTTATCAT
>NZ_DATCTU010000025.1 GCF_036567765.1 Pseudobacteroides sp. | reverse complement strand
GCATTTCCATACCATATGCCTTTGAGGCTCCCAATATTATTTCAGTCATAAGCACAAAAATAAGAATAACTGAAATAAACCTCTTAGTTCCCACAAAATTTCCCCCTTTACTTTTGTGATGATAAATAATTTAGAATAATGTTTGCAATATCGTTTTAGACAACAATATCATATTGTATATAAACATCCATACATAATCAATGCCTAAAATCATTGACCCATGGAAAATAGTTTATACCTAAATTAAAACATATACCTATTTTTTACCTCTTTGCATGAATTAATATAACATGATTTACTTTTTATGCCACCGAAGAACCCATGTTGATTTTCGCAAATAACTTTTGCAGAACCTAACAATAGTTTTTGGCGATGAAGCTTAATTTTCATTGGTTTGAAATATACTAACAAGCTTTGTTATATGATAATAAAAATATTCGTCTATAACCCGCACATATCTTGAATTTGAATAAGCTTTTATTTCATTGATAAAGTCCTCTAGGTTTGTATAATCTGATATTTTTAAAACTTTCATAATTTCAGTATTATCGACTGGTATTAATAGCAATTCTTCCAACAAAGTTTTTAACTGTTTGCTATCCCCTTTATTTATGCTATCCTTTATTTGACTAATAGAAATATCTTGCCCTCTTCCGGTATACTTCAAATATGCTTGAAACTCAAACGCTGAGCTTTCAAGGTCTGTTATTTCAAGAAAGTTATTCACAAACATTTTATGATATTCTTCAGTACTGCATAGAATAATAAGCCATCGTTTTAAGTATCTTGTATTGACATTCAGAATTGATTGAATTGTCTTACATTTACTTTTTTTCATAATCCACCTTCTTAATTTCTTCACTTTAGTCTTATAATAATTCTTTCAAATATTTCTGCTTTTAAGACAATCATAATAACCTTGTTTATAAAAGTATTCCTTAAATAAAATTAATATCTCAGTATAACAGTCATCAATCTTCACGGCTAACTCTTTTTTGTTGTCAGGTAAATAGTTTCTTATTTCCTCGAGATAGTAATTGTATTCTCTATTAAACCTCTCATATTCTTCGATACATTCAAGATTTTTTTCCAAATCATCTAAATGTTTATTTAAAGTATTTGTGGCATCGGTGTTTATTACAGTATTTTTAATATTCATTTTCATTAGCTCAGTATCTGTCAAAATAACTCCATTTTTATCTATTATCATTTTTATCCCTCTTCAAAGTACCTACTTATATTCTTGTATTTTATGCAGTTGTACTGTCATGTTTTAACCGTCGATTTCTTATAGCTATTAATTATAAAAAGCCTTTTAAGTAAAGCTAAACCAAGCTGGCACTCAAGATATCTTTTATCAACTTTCTGAAATACATCTAAAGTTTTAAGATTTATAGTCAAATTGTTCATTTTTTCATTAAGTCTTTTGTAGCATTAATATTTTAACGCAACCTCCATTTCTTTTAATTTTGAATATATCATGATTCTTTTAGTTCATATCACCATTTCTATCTCATATAATCTCAAAGTTGTTGGTGTTTTGTCACATTTAATATGTTACATATCGTACCATATTATATATTTAGTGTGATAAGATGTCAAGGTCTTTTTTCAATATAATGCCATTCGTGTATAACACTGCTTATAGTGTTATACATGAATGGTATAGAACATATAATGACCAAGACAAAGAACTCCGCAGGCCAATAGTTTCCATGTGAAATTTAATTAAAATTAAAGAGCATTAAACGAATTTTATAAGATAGGGTATGAGGTTCAATCCGATATGTCATATTCAGTGCAATAAGCATTAATATTTAAATTCATTTAAATCAATACTTAAAGTGTATATTCCACTATAAGTTTATTTTAGCTTATTTAAAAACTTGTTAAAGTGTTTATTGGGTGATTTTATGCAGCTAGATTATAAAAAACTTGGTAAAAGAATAAAACTTGCTCGTGAAAAGAAAAATTTGACACAGGAACAGCTTGCCGAAATAGTAGGTGTATCCAATAACTATATTAGTAATATCGAGCGAAGGTACTCAAAGCCGAGCCTTGAAACATTAATTAAAATATGTAATGCTCTTGGAGTTACACCTGATTATGTTTTACTTGACTCTATCTACACATCAAAGGAATATATTAAAGATGAAATTGCTGAAAAGCTTCGAAAGTGCTCAAATACTAATACACGTATTATAACAAAATTTATTGATTTACTATTGGAGGAGCAATAATATGGATTTAGTTTAAATTATTAAAGTTTTGTATCTACTCTTACCTCTTAATTAGATTAGCTAGTTTACTTTTTTTGTTGTAGATTTTAAGAATATTTTTTTATGATATAATTGTCAGTATCAGAGGTATGTATTTCTAATTCAATACTAGGAAGTTATTGTGCTTTAGATGAGATATACATATAATAAGAGAATGAGGTGGTATAAAATATGTCGATTTTTAGCGAAAGGTTGCGAAGCTTAAGGTCAATAAGAGGGCAAACTCAAAAGGAATTAGGGAAATTAGTTGGAAAGAGTAGGGAAACTATATGCAAATATGAAATTGGGGATAGAGAACCTGATTTGAATGCCTTAGATGAGCTAGCTAAGTATTTTGGAGTAACAACAGATTACATATTGGGTCGAACTGATGAGCCTGCATTCCCTGATAAAAAAACATATAAAAATCCCTATAATCATTTAAGGGAGTTTGAAACACATCTAAAAGACAGAAAATTTTTACAATATATAAAATTAGCTGTTAGAATTAAAGATAACGATTTAGATTTTGAGTCGATAGAAAAAATGGTAAATAATATGATTAAATTTAAAAATAAAATATCAAGCAACTCAAAGTAAAAACACCCATGACAGGTTTTGGGTGTTTTTACTTTGAGTTACTTACTTTTTAATAAGTATTTGGGTGTTTTAGGTTGATAAAGCCAAGACCAACTTGCTGTCGATGCCACAGTTGCCGCAATTATGTACAATAGACTCGCTAACATTGCCAATATTTGGTGTTTCGTCACTTTCATTGCATCACCTCCATTATTCCTCTTTTTTTCTTTCAGTGTCCAATAACTCTTTTAATAAATTTTTAGCCTCGTCAACATTGTTGTCTTCTAGAAGAGTATATATCTCATTAAATGTTTGCTCTGCATCATTTTCAAGTTTGTTAAATTCCTCAATACCAACAGCTACAACACTTTTAATAGTTTCATGAAGTAATTTAAAAACTATTGAACACGAAGTAGTCAACATCACTAAAAGAAGAAAAGAGTATAATATTTGATGAATTAATGACATTTTGCTATAGTAAATTGTAAAAACATATGAAAAATAGTTCTCTGAAAAAGTTAAAATAAATAATAGTGCAATAAACCATTTATAAAGCTTCTTATCTATAGTATTTAAATTAAATACAGTGTAATATTTACGCAAAAATAATATTGCACATATTTGAAATATACGAGAGGGCAAAGAACACAGCAACAACATAATACTGTTCTTTGAAAAATTATCCAATCCATTCTCAATGCTAGTTATAATATAAGGAATATATGAATTTTCAATAGTCACAAAAAATAAAGCTAGTAATAGAACAATAAAATATGTCTTATAAAGATTTTTTTTGTATATTAATGTTACTATTACAGTATATGCTATTGAATGCAGGATTATGTTAAAGGCTACATTTGGCACTAATGGCCGGATAATACAAGAAGCTAAAAGCATAAGC
The DNA here is from genome assembly GCF_036567765.1 of Pseudobacteroides sp. NCBI lineage: Bacteria > Bacillati > Bacillota > Clostridia > Eubacteriales > Oscillospiraceae > Pseudobacteroides > Pseudobacteroides sp. The sequence goes on along the minus strand of NZ_DATCTU010000025.1, from coordinate 30,578 downwards.
ATTAAGGAAGATATGAAACTTATTATGTTTGATTTATTTAAACTTAAACGTTTTTTTTCATCCTCTAAAATAAGGATTATTACTAAGTTTAAAAGTGCTTCAGGAAAAGATATGAAAAACAATATAAACAAACTCATTACCATTAATTTATACACCCCAATTAAATTTTATCCCATAATTTTCATAATGTAAAGATTTTTTTATTTAATTACAATTTTAGATATTTCTATTATTATTTCATAAATAATATGCTCTTATCTATAATCTACCTCTATAACATTACAAAACAATACACTATTATGGCTTGTTTATACAATTGATTATCAGATATCAGAGCTAACTTTTGTCGAAATATGCATTAGGAAAGCCTTGAAGCATTCTATGGGAGTTAATTTCCTTATTTCCCCTGTTACCATCTTAAATGAAGTACCATAGTTGCTTTTATTAGCTTCAGTTATCACTACTCCATGCCCGTTTTTTAAGTTAAGGTTTATAGTTTTATTTGTCTGGATAAGGAATAGATAAAAAAAAATAAATATGGTTAAAATAATATCTAATCACAGACATTAACGAGTTATTATGATTCTATGAGGAGAACTAGCTTACCTTCTCTTCAAAATTAAGATATCATTTGGTAAAAGTCGCATACCTTTTTCATAACTGTTTGTGCCGCCTGCGACAGCGACAAAATGGGGGATTATCATTATTAAAGTTTTAATTGCAGATGATAACGAGAGCCTGAGTAAACTACTATGTAGGGTTATCAACGAACAGTCCGATATGAAGTGTATTGGAATAGGCGATAACGGAAAACAATGTATACAAATGATTAAGGAATCAGAGCCTGATGTAGTTATTCTTGATATTGTCATGCCTGAGACAGACGGATTAGGTGTACTAAATGAATTGGGGAAGCATCAAAAAAAACCGTCACACTAATAACTTCTGCTATGTACACCGAGAAAACTGTCCAATTATCTTTACAACTAGGTGCTGAATATTTTTTTACAAAGCCTTATGATTTTTATGACGTGATCAAAAGAATTCGAGAATATGTCAAGGATGAACCCGGGCTAAAAAATGAGAATATAAGTAACCATAAAGCTGTTGAAATTGATGAAATGTTAAGTTCAATAGGTATACAAAAGAATTCAAAAGGATTTGTTTATCTTAAAGATATTATTAATCTATATTTAGCATTACATAATATAACATTGAATAATGCATATAAAAATATAGCCTGCAAATACAAATCAAATTGGAGAACTATAGAAAAAGCCATTAGAAGGGCTATTATTTCCGGCTATAACAATCAAACAACAGTTTATAAGGAGTTATACGGAAGGAATATTCCCAGCACTTTAGATTTTATAGACATATTTATAGATAAATGTCGGTGAAAATATTTACATTAAATACATAATCTGGTGAAAGCACTTCTAAAATGTGAGTATTTAGATTTTCTTTGTGTAAATAAGAGGATGAAATTATAATTAAATACACGACGATGTCTATTTATGTCAACTTTCATATATTCTATCTCTCTCAATGATATAATGAAATTACCGGAACACATCAGTCATTGTATTTACACCTCTTCTTCGACTCTTAAAATATATTCCTACAATTATTTGCCCAAGAAATTATATTTTTATTGAACCTTGACAAAGCCATCTTTTAAAGACAGCTTTATAACGTATCTTAAATACATAACCATATGTCCGAAAAGGAAAGCAGCAAAACCAATGCATAAGAAAAATGCATTATAAAACGAGAACAATAGCCCAGTAACGGCAAACTGGTTGCGGTGATACATATGGGGATAATGATACTTCTCCTTGCAGAAATGGGGAGCGGCTTTTGAGACCAAAGGTGGCTCAACTCCACTTCCCATCTTTTTTATGCCCTCAAACAGGCGTCAACGAAATGAAAATGCGGTACCGCAAAAAGCGGCGAGCCACATAAGCAATAGCACTAGAACCATTTTCTTGAGGCAGCTGCTCGTCTTCCTCTGTTCTTCATTTCTGGATTAAAAATTCTTGAAATGGAGGATATGCCATGGGATAGATTTTGTAAAGAGTGCAAAATATCCAAACTTAAGCGATGAAATCATCGAAGATAAGTTCCCTTTTATCTTCAAGTTGAGTAAGGTAATCCGTTGTCGTTCTCCCCCTCCTAGCCTGGATTTTGCAAATCAAAAATTCAGAGACTTGGAGGAAAAAACATGATAGATTACATTAATTGGGATGAGATTCTCAAAAAAGAGGACAGACTCATCGAAAATTCCGACCGCAAGCACCGATATCATTTCAAATCGTTAGAGAGCATGAGCGAGGAACTCCTGTATCAGGAAAGCTCGTTAAGGTATCAGGAGTATGATACGGAAACGACAGAATCAAAAAACTTTATCGAAACCATAAAAAATGAAAAGTTCGCTAATGCTTTACAGCGTCTCACACCAAAACAGTGCAGAGCAGTGGAACTTGCTTACTGGAAAGGCTATAAGCATTGGGAAATCGCTGCCTCTATGGGCTGCAAGCGTAATACTGTAACAGAACTTCTGGCAAGGGCTGTGGAAAGAATTAGTCGCTATATGATGGATTAACTTTTTTATTCAAAGAAATTTTTTAAAATACGACTTTTTACCTTCTCCCATCTCCGATAAGTGAGGAACCATTTGTACCTTGATAAATACCGATGGGTTTTATCGGTTATATCGGAGTGTCGAGTACATTACCTCTCATGCTGTACGCGAGGATCGCCAATCTATTAGGATAGGCAGGAGCGTCCGCCCTTTTGGGTTTTCAGAAGGCCGGCAGACAAAAGGTGTGAGAGTCATAATGATACTTTCCGTAAAAGGACCAGCGAAAAAGCATTAGCTGGGAAAGCGTTGCTCTGGCTGGGATAGGCCTTAGGGAGCTTTCATGCGGGGCGGTTTACCACCGCGGCTCGATATTACCCCCTAGCAGCGGAAAGAAATCCGCCGGGCGTAGGCCCGCTTTTGCGAGTCAAAAGTGCTGAAGCGTATCCGGGAAGCGAGGCCAAATAGGATGCGAGTGTACTTTACTAATATTCATAACTAATATTCATAAAACTTTTGAAACATAGCCTGGCGGCAGAGCTACTGCGGCGGAGCAGATCAATTGCCCTATTAATTTTCTCGTTTGTAAGTCTGCTCCGCCGTACTACTCTACCGCCAGTAAAAAAGGAGAGAAAAACAATGCACCACTACTCTACAATTCATGAGATCAGCCGTGAAATACCGCCCAATATTTTGCAGAAATACGGAAGTTCAGCTCTTTTTATCGCCTATGGCTGCGTTTTGTTATAAGATCAACCGGTTTAATTTAATCATACCTTATCTTATTCATTTTATAATTATGCAGTCTCAATGCTTGCAGCATCCTGAAGATTAAGTTCTTCTATCGCAGCCTCTCTGAGCTTGTATTTTTGTATTTTTCCGCTTGCAGTCATCGGGAAGCTGTCAATAAACTTGACATACTTCGGAGTCTTATGCCTTGCCATATGGCTTTTTACATGCTCCTTAATCCCTTCTTCAGTTATGGTAGCACCCTCCTTTAAGATAATGCAGGCCATAACCTCTTCCCCGTACTGCTTGCTGGGCACTCCTATAACTTGAACATCCTTCACCTGAGGATGTGTGTATAAAAACTCCTCTATTTCTTTGGGATAAATGTTCTCTCCACCTCTTATTATCATATCCTTTATACGGCCTGTAATTTTAAAATAGCCGTTTTCGTCCATTGTAGCCAAATCTCCTGTATGCAACCAACCTTCGCTGTCTATGGCATTAGACGTAGCCTCAGCCATCTTGTAGTAGCCCTTCATAACATTATAACCACGTGCTACAAATTCCCCAGGTGTTCCAACCGGCAGCTCCTGATTTGTTTCGGGATCCACAACCTTGCACTCTACATAGGGTAGTGCTCTTCCAACGGTAGAGACTCTCAATTCAATACTGTCATCCACCCTTGTCTGGGTACAAACAGGCGAAGCCTCTGTCTGTCCATAAGCAATTGTAATGTCCGATGCACCCATTTTTTCAACAACATCCTTCATAACCTTTATAGGACATGGTGATCCTGCCATGATACCAGTTCTTAATTTGCTGAATTTGAATTTATTGAACTCAGGATGCTCCAAAATAGCAATAAACATTGTAGGAACTCCATGTAAAGCCGTACAGTTCTCGTTCTGTACAGCCTCCATTACCTTAAGGGGTTGGAAATAGTCGACAGGAACCATTGTAGTTCCATGGGTCACACATGCCATTATCCCCAAGACACATCCAAAACAGTGGAAGAAGGGTACAGGTATACAAAGTTTGTCTTCATGGGTAAAATTCATACAATCGCCGATGCATTTACCGTTATTGACAATGTTATAATGCGTAAGCATAACCCCTTTAGGAAAGCCTGTGGTTCCTGACGTATACTGCATGTTAATTACATCATGTATATCAAGACTCCTCTGTCTTTCCATAAGCTCCTCATCAGAGACCTTTGATGCCAATTCATACAAGTCATTCCATTTAAACATACCACCATGGTTTTTATCTCCCACATAGATGACATTTTTAAGTACAGGTAGTGCCTTTGAGTTGAGTTTACCTGGTTTAGAAGCCGCTAGCTCGGGGCACAACTCATTCATAATATCAACATAATTACAATCCTTGAATCCCTCAATCAAAATAAGGGTGCTTGTATCAGACTGTCTTAAAAGATATTCCACCTCAAAAATTTTATAGTTTGTATTGACAGTTACCATAACGGCACCTATCTTAGCAGTCGCAAACATTGTCAAAAGCCATTCGGGATAATTGGTAGCCCATATGGATACATGATCACCCTTCTTAACCCCCATAGCCATTAAACCTTTTGCAACCGTGTCTGTCAGATCTTTAAACTCCCTGTAAGTCTTTCTGAAAGGTCTGTCAGTATAAAGGACAGCATCATGGTCAGGGTATCTTTCAGCCATACTATCCAGCAAATCCCCAACGGTAATTTCAAGCAGTCCATTTTTCATCTCATTATTCATATTAGCCCCCCACTATAAAATTTCTTTTTAAGGTTAATTGAAATTTTGTATAAGTTATAACAATTTTTCACGACATAAAAAAAACTCTCTGCCTCCCTCTAGAGACGAAAGTTTATTCCGCGGTACCACTCCAATTGATGCAATAAAATGCATCCACTTATTATAACGGACAAACTGCTTAAGTCTTTTACCTGAATTCACATCTGAAAAGCACGCAGTACTCGTCCATTATCCCTAATAACGTAAGGACACGTTTAAGCTTATAAACACTATCATCCTATCTTTTACTACCGGATATGATAATGGCTTGGGCTTAAAAACTCCAGGGCGAGATTCACGAAAAACATCTGCCGTTTTGCACCAACCAACGGCTCTCTAAAAGACCTTAACGCTACTGCTCCCTTTCACAGTCATTATTGTATTTAATTTAATACATACTAGTAATATATTACTATGGCAGCGTATATTATGTCAATACACCCTTTTTTATTGAAAATTTATTATTTTGAAAACTCATCTATTACCTTGATTAGAACCGGGCCTATAAGTACTGAAAACAGTGTTGGAAATATAAACAAAACCATAGGTATCAGCATTTTTACAGGTGCTTTCATAGCTTTCTCCTGTGCCCTCTGCCTCCTTTTTTGCCTCATCTGCTCCGATTGTATCCTTAAAACATTTCCTATGCTTACCCCCAGTTGATCTGCTTGAATAATCGATCCAATAAAGGTAGTTAAGTCCGCCAGATTAACCCTTTGTGCCATATCCTTTAATGCATCCTTCTTTTGTTTTCCCACTTTAATTTCCTGCAGCACATTTTCAAATTCATTTGCAAGGGCTCCAGGCATCTTATCAATTACCTTTGCAAGGGCACCGTCAAAGCCAAGCCCCGCTTCTACACTTACAGTCAAAAGGTCTAGAACATCTGGCATTGAGTTTCTTATTTCCCGCTGTCTTTCAAGTGTTTTTCTGTTTAAAATAAGCCTCGGAAGCAAAATAGCCATAACAACTTCTATTAACATCAAGGTCACTGTTGTCTTTATTTCAAAGCTTTTAAAATATCCTACAACAGCAGTAATAACTGACAGAGAGGCCATAATTATCAGCTGCATATTTATCCAATCATTTACAGACAAATTAAAGGGCTTACCAGCAATCACAATCTTTCTTTCGAAGTTTAAAATTATTTCCTTTGGAGTATACTTTAAAACAGTCCGACTCAGGCTTGAGAGGATAGGCTGTACAACTCTTACAAAGATGGGCTGATTCAGCTCGCTGTCCATATCCTTTTGTGTCTCTTTTGAAATCTTGTCAAGCCTTATCAATATGATTTGTTTTTTTCTGAAAAAGCCCCCAAACAAAGTATACACAAGCAAGTATGTAGATAGAAAAACCATCAAAAGAACCAATGCCATCATATAATATTGCACCCCTTTATAAAATCAATCAATGCACATATTTTATATTTCAATTTTTACAATCCTGCTTATGAAGTATATGCCGGTAAGCTCCATCAGCAAAGAAAAAACAACTATCAAAATTCCGATCGGATGTGTAAACAGCCCTATCATATAATCACGGTTTATAACAAAAAGTATGAGCCCCAAACCAAAAGGAAGCACTGAAATAATAAACCCTGATGCCCTTCCCTGTGCTGTTACTGTTTTTACCTCTCCCTTAATCTTTATCCTCTCACGTATTGTTGTAGATATATTATCCAGAACTTCTGAAAGGTTACCTCCAACCTGCCTCTGAATTAGCACAGCTGTTACAACAAGCTCCAAATCATCGCTCTTTATCCTGTTCACAAGGTTTTCCAAAGCTTTCTCGGTGGTGAGTCCAAGGTTTACTTCTTTTTGCATAAATGCAAACTCTTCTGCTATTGGCCCCGTCATTTCCTTGGATATGATATCTACCGCCTGAAAAAAGCTATACCCTGCCTTAAGTGAGTTTGACATGAGTACAATGGCATCGGACAGCTGTTCATTAAGCATTTTTAGTCTTTTCTTAATTCTCATCTTTAGGAATACTGGAGGGAGCAGCCAGCCAAGTATGGATAATATTATTGTCATAAGCACTGAATTGGATGTAATGAAAGTTAGAAATCCCAAAATAGCCATAAGTATCAAAGATATTGTAATGAATTCTTCTGCTTTTAAAAGCAAGTGGGCTCTTACCAGCTTTCTCTGTATTTCCCTTTTATAGTTGTCAAGAAACCTGGCATTTCCTATTCCGCGAGCAATAATTCCAAGACCCGCTCTATATTCCCTGCTTGAAACCTTTCGCTTGTCTTCACGTATTTCATCGGTATTTATGTATCTTTTTATTCTGGAAACAGCTTTTTGCTTGCTATATATAAACTTCAGAACAACATATCCCAATAAAAAAACGGTTATGAAGGTGGATATAATTACTACCAGTATCATTATTAGCCCTCCTTTACCACAATTCCCTAGACACTACAAAATTACGAAGTGATTTTGCATCCTTGGCTGTTGTCGTGAGAAATTGTGGTGTATACCACAATTTCCTAGACACTAAAAAGATCAGGAGGCAAAACTACGCCGGACTTTTCAAACTTATCAAAAAATTTGGGTTTTATCCCTGTAGGCACCACATCTCCCATCATCTTTCCGTTTTCGTCCTTTCCCTTCTGCTTGTATACAAAAATATCCTGAAGGGTAATTATATCCCCCTCCATCCCTATAACTTCCGTTATATGAGTAATTTTCCTGCTTCCATCCTTAAGCCTTGACTGCTGGACAATAAGATCTACGGCAGACGCAATCTGTTCTCTGATTGCACGAACGGGCAGTTCCATTCCCGCCATGAGTACCATTGTTTCAAGCCTGGCCACCATATCCCTCGGAGTATTGGCATGCCCTGTTGTAAGGGATCCATCATGTCCTGTGTTCATAGCCTGCAGCATATCAAGTGCTTCACCGCTTCTTACCTCTCCTACAACTATTCTGTCCGGCCTCATACGGAGGGAGTTTCTAACAAGATCCCTTATTGTTATTGCTCCTTTGCCTTCAATATTGGGCGGCCTTGTCTCAAGCCGTACTACATGTTCCTGCCTAAGCTGTATTTCTGCCGCGTCTTCTATGGTCACTATTCTTTCATCGTCAGGTATGAAGGATGATATTACATTCAAGGTTGTAGTCTTACCGCTGCCCGTACCACCGGAAACAACTATGTTTAACCTTGCCTCAACACATGCCTTTAAAAACATAGCGATATTGGGGGTTATTGTTCCAAAATTTATCAGATCCTTTACTGTATAAGGCTTTTCCGAGAACTTTCTTATTGTGATTGTGGGACCGTTTAACGCAAGGGGCGGTATTATAACATTTACACGAGAACCGTTGGGAAGCCTTGCGTCAACCATGGGTGAACTCTCATCAATTCTTCTTCCTAATGGAGCTACAATTTTTTCAATTACATGCATCACATGCTGTTCATCTTTAAAAGTAACGTCACTTAAAGTTAGCCTTCCTTTCTTCTCAACATATACCTGATCCGGGCCGTTTACCATAATTTCCGACACAGACGGATCATGTATCAGGGGATTTATAGGACCAAACCCTATTGTTTCATCTATAACCTCCGAAAGGATCTTCTGCCTGTCATTTTTTGAAAAGTAATTGGTCTCCTGTTCCAAAATCCCCTCGGCGATAGCAGTTATTTCATTTTTAAGCTCTTCATCCTCATGGTCGGATTCCATGTTTTTAAATGCCTCTGTCTTAATCTGTTCAATAATTTTGCTGTGAATTTTGGATTTAACCTCTGCAAAAGGATCTTCCTTATCATTCTGAGGTTTTTTGGATTTAACGTTTTTATTGTCTGCAACATCTATATTTTTTTCCTTCTGAAGCCTTTCCAAAAGAGACATTTCTATTCCTCCAGCCAATATATTCTAATAGTGCACCAAATACGTTTCACATTAATAGATTCCCAGCAGCTTTTTTATAGAGCTTTTTTCTTTTTGGACCTGAGCCTTTTCAATTGTCAATTCATCAGCCATTGACATTATTGCTTTTGCAACCTTCGTATCCGTTCTGGTCATTACAAATGGAAATCCCTTGTTGGCGGATGTTATGACTGTGGCACTGTCCTCAGGTACATAGGACCAGATTGTGTGCTTTAAAGTTTCTTCAAAATCCTTATATTTGATGCCAAATTGCTCTGAAGCCTTATTTAACACAATTTTTGTCTTTTCTTTTGAATAGTGCAGCGATTCCATAATGTCCAGGCCGGACTTGATATTCTTTATTGTAGGAAGATCAAGCGTTGAGACAAGGAGAATCTTGTCCGACAAGTCAAGGGATGTCAATACCGTTTCATGGAAGCTTGCAGATGTATCAATAATAATGTAATGATAATTTTCCTTGAGGACTTTTATAATCTTTTCAACATGGGAGGATGTTATGTACTCTGCATATTCAGGTTTAAGAGGTGCAGGCAGCACCTTAACCCCCGAAAAGTGGGTAACAAGATAATCATCTAGAAGATTTGCATCCAGCATGTTTATTTCTTTAATAAGATCGCTTATTGTATTTTTAATTGTGACATTAAGCATAATGGCAATGTCTCCGAACTGCAGATCAAGGTCCAAAAGAGCAACCCTCTTCTTTGTGGACCTGGCAATGCTTACGGCAAGATTTGATGATATTGTTGTTTTACCGACTCCGCCTTTAGTGCTGAATACGGTAATAACCTTTGACTTTATTTCCTCTTGGACCCTGTTGATTCCGATGTTTTCCTTCCTCTTTGCCTCTGTTTCATAAGTATTTATTATACTGATAATCAGATCATCACTGGAAAAAGGTTTTGTAATAAATTCGCGGGCACCGGCAGACATAGCCTTTCTCAAGTACTCTTGCTCTCCTTGAACCGACATTATTATAACACTGGTTTCGGGACACTCTATACTTATTATCGAAGTAGCTTTAATTCCATCCATTACAGGCATATTTATATCCATCAAAATCACATCAGGCCTTAATTCTTTTGCGATATTAACCGCTTCTGCACCATTCTCGGCTTCGCCCATTACCTCAAACCTCTTTTCAAAAGCCAGAATAGTTTTAATATTGCTCCTGGTTTCCTCAGAATCATCAACTATTACAACCCTGATTTTCTCCATAACCTTCCTCCTATCCCAGTTACCTGCCTTTTACAGTTTCCTGCGGCAGTTTATCCGCCTCACGGCGGCTGTAAGGCACAACTTTTGAGTTCCTCTCCGATGTAACATCTGTCCGTGTTACTCCCTGTGTTTTTTTAGTGCTGTTGTCTCCAACTGATCTTAATGCAAGACGCAATGTAGCAAATTCACTTACATAAACCAGCCGCTCAGCCTCTTCAGGCGTTAATGCAAAGGTTACCGTTTTAGCAGTCTGGGTAACCTTTTCACCCTCATTCATTTCAATATTCTGTTCCTGCCCAAGAGCAAGAACCAATATATTTTCCAATGCAGTTTTTGTCATCCTTGGATATATTGTTACATCATCCCGGTCTTCAATCTCTTCCTTTTCGAAGTTTGCAATTATATCAACATAATCACCTGGCCTTATAAGGTTTGAAACAGCAATCTGCTCATTGACGTTGATACTCAAAGCCCTTTTACCCTCAGGTACACTATATACAAGATCGGTCTTGTCATCGCCTACCAACCTATCACTTACTATTTGCTCTCCTTCAAGAATTGTGTCCCTTGTCATCTTGCCTACTAGCTCCTTTTCATCCTTTATAGCACTCTTACTGACAAACTTATTGGGAACATCCTGAATTTTGAAATCTCCCTCAACTATCTTGTGTTTTACCGGAAGCGTCTTGGCTGCAACAAAAACCTTTATGGTATCTTCCTTAACAACCTGGGTTTTGGCTGTTCCATCCTTTATGTAAAAATAAATTAAGAATGTAGTAATGAAAGCCATCATTAAAGCGACTAAAATTATTTTCCTGTTTACAGTTTCCATAATGCCCCTCCTCAATTACTCAACTCTCATCACAGTTTTAGCCTTAAGATGAACCGATTTATTTAAAATAGCACTGATTACCGGTGTAATCAGTACATTGTCATATTCAACGGTAATTGAAACCTGTTCTCCTTTTTTCCTGTAATATTCCGAAGGATAAATGGTTATAGATCTCTTAGATGAGTTCATTGTCCTTGTAAGGTCATTTGCAAGGCTTATAATTTCTGTATCAGTCCCGCCTACTGCAGCTTTTCTGGCACATTCCCTTGATGCATTGCTTAGAACTATATAATTATTAAACATTATCCCAAAGTCTATAATCCCCATCAGTATCAAAATCACAATGGGCAGTACCAATGCTGTCTCAACAACAGCCTGTCCCTTTTTTGCCGAAGTAAACTTTACTTCCATAAAACCATCCCTTAGTTAAATTTTATGCCCTACCTAATCGGAAGCAACCCTTTGGCCGTTCCGCAGATAGGGCTATGATATTTAATAAGTTTTTATAATTTACATATTTATACAAAAAGAAATTTTAATTCATATTGTTGGATACATTGTTAAACAGGTCTGCAATCTTAGGTCCAAGGACAACAAGAGCAGCAATTACAGCTACCGCTATCAATGATATAATGAGTCCGTACTCTACCATACCCTGCCCTTTTTTACTGTGAGTATAAGCCTTTAAATAATCCATATACATTTTAATCATAAGAAATTCCACCTTTCAATTTTTAAAACCTATTTATTATCGTGCCCTTCATCATAATTTAATTATAAATCTATCAGGCTTCACCTTCCATACGCCATTAGGACTTAATTTGTGGGTATTTAATGCCTATAAAAAAGAATAGGTTATTCCTATTCTCTAGTTCTATATTACTATTAACTTTATATTCCCATCTTCGCCTGTCAGGCCTTGATATTGTGCTTGAATGCATAGATTGCAGCCTGGGTCCTATCTGATACATTCAGCTTCTTAAATATATTTGAAACATGGTTTTTCACTGTTTTTTCGCTTATATAAAGCTTCTTGGCTATCTCCTTGTTAATGAGTCCTTCTGCTATGAGGCCTATAACTTCAATTTCTCTTGAAGTCAGAACATTTTCTTCCTCTTTGCTCCTTGAATGAGTAGAAATCCTGGTGAATTCTCTCACCAGCTCACTTGTCATATTGGGCTGTATGTATGAGTTTCCCTCCGATACTGTTCGTATTGCCTCTATCAGAACAGAAGCCTCAGCATCCTTTAAAACATAGCCCTCGGCTCCAAGCTGTATTGTTTTAAATAAATACTCTCTATCTTGGTGTATGGTCAGTACCACAACCTTATAAACACCCTCATCCTTTTTCAGCTCCTCGATTGCTTGCAGCCCATTCATACCAGGCATATTGATATCCATAAGAATTACATCGGGCTTAAATTCCCTTGCAAGCTTTACAGCCTCTTCGCCGTTTGAAGCCTGGGATACAACCTCAATGTCATTTTCAAGTTCCAGTATCTGCTTAATTCCCTGCCTCACCATATGATGATCGTCTGCAATCAGAACCCTAATTTTTTTCATCTGCATCCCCCTTATTTTGAGTTAAAGGTATCATTATACTTAGCCTGGTACCAGAACCCAAACGTGAATTTATACTAAATTCCCCGTCCAAGAGCTCCACTCTTTCCTTCATGCTGAATAGACCGAAACCTCCGTCTATGTCGTGCCTAACCTTAATGTTTTCTGCATCAAAGCCGATACCGTCATCAATAATTGAAATCCTCAGCTTGTCTTCGAGAAATTCAATGTTGATTACCACACTATTTGCCTTGGCATGTTTCCTTATATTATTTAATGCTTCCTGAACTATTCTGAAAACTGTAAGGGAAATTACAGATCTAATTTCACTTATGCTTCCCCTTGATTTAAATTGTATATCTATTTTGTTTTCATCCTGAAAAGTTGATGTAAACCTTTGGAGAGTAGGCACAAGCCCTAGATCATCGAGGGACATAGGCCTCAAGTTATAAATTATTTTTCTTACATCAACAAGACTATCCCTGACTATCCTTTTCAGGTTCTGAAGCTCAAGCCTGGCTTTTTCCACATCTACATCAATAAGCTTCTCACAAATCTCAGCCTTTAAAACGACATTGGACATGGACTGTGCAGGACCATCATGAATTTCCCTTGCCACTCTCTGGCGTTCATCTTCCTGTGCTTTTATAATTCTTATACCCCACACATGCCTCTGCTGGATGTCTTCTATTTGATTTCCCAGATTTATCAAATCACCACACAGGTATTCCATTGCAACACCGACATGGGCCATCAAATTATCAGCCTTCTGAACTGTCCTAAGTACCTCTTTAATTCTAACTTCCAGATCATTCCTTCTTTTTACGAAGTATTTTTCTTTTTCCCGTTTTATTACAAGCTCTATACGTAAGTTATCGGCTTTTTCATATGCTTGCTTTAGCTCTTCCTGTGAATATTTTTCAAAATTCTTATTTACCGCCATCAGCTTTTTTCTGCTTATCTGCAGTTCCTTTTCAATCTCGTCCACCTCTTTTATAAGCTCGGCAGTCTCAATCTTTAAATGATGAAGCTCAGATTCAAGGTTTCTATGCTCCTTACGAGCACTATCGGCTATTTCACAAATCTCTTTCTTACTTCCATTTATCGCCTCAACAACTTTTTTTATTATTCCGTCCATTTTTGAAGCATCAAATTTGTAATTAGCCATAAAAAACCTCCTAATATTTAAGGTTTAACCCATCTGTTATCCGATTCCTTTCTTACATTCATCTCATCGAGTGCCCTTTTTACAGCTTTATACAAAGCCTCGGCCGTTTCCTGTCTGAAGTAGGCTGTACTTAAACTGTTTCTGTCACTATAATTTGATATATATGCAATTTCTGCAATCACTGCAGGCATCTCTGTCCTACGCAAAACAGAAAGATTGGGTCTTGCAATAATTCCGTTATCAATTGTACCAAGCCTTTTTATAAGTTCTCCCTGAACGATTTGTGCCAGCCGCTCACCGTTTATCTTTCCATTTCCAGTGCTTCCCCCAGGACAGTATAAAGTCTCAGTTCCCTTATAATTGGAGTTGTCAGGCATATTATTGTTGTGAATACTCAAAAATAATGTTACATCCTTTTCATTTGCCATATCAGATCTTTCTCTAAGACCTACAGATGAATCGTCCTTTCTCGTATAAACAACTTTCAAACCGTCACTTTCTAACATTTTACCCAATCTTAAGGATATATCAAGGTTCACTGTTTTTTCAAGTACATTGCCGAAATATGTTCCCAAATCCTCCCCGCCATGTCCCGGATCAATCATCAGTATTACCTCTTTTTTTTCAGGTATAGGTGTTGGTTGTACTTTATCCTCACTGCTTTTTTCATTAACAGGTGCGGTAACCTGTACCCTATCGCCTTTATCATTAAAAGTCGGAGTACCTGAACTCACCATATACTTATTGAAAAAAAAGGCAGAATTGAGTATTACAAATAATACCGATAGTAAAATTATCAGCGACCTTATAAACAAGGAATCTATCTTTATTATTTTTTTCATAGGCCCCACCTTTTTTATATATTTATTTTTTTCATTGATTTATTAACTGCTTATAAGGGGTGATCATTTCAATATATATAATTATCGACTTTTTTCATCACAATATCCAGTTGAATATTGTAACTTTGGTACCTTAATTTTGTAATTATATCTTTCTTTTTTATGTAACTTGTTTATATAATTAATAACAACTCTGCATTAAGGTATGATTAAAAAATTACTTCCGCTTTTGAGCGGGTGTTGACGAGTCAAATCAACACATGAGCGAAATTTATAGCGGAAGTTATTTTTTATCGTGCCTAAGTAGTATTTTGCACTGCTTAACACATGAAAATACAATTATATCTCATGAAAACAGCGACAAGCTTAATGAACGTATCTGTTTACATCATCTAAAGTGATACCTTCATGAAGTGCTATGTTAATTCCATTAGCTATAACCTTTGTTACTCTTTCTATAATATCGTCAATTTCCTTAGGTGTGACAATAAGATTGCCTACATATGGCTCCAATACTTCTCTAATCAATAAATGCTTTTCATTTCTGTCAATTTCATTTAACATGTTATAAAACTCCGTGCCTTTTGACGCTTGCTTTATAAGGCTATCCATAACAAGGTCAATTGCATCATTTGCTACAGTAGCTGCTTCAACAACTGTCGGCACCCCCACTGCTATTACGGGAATTCCCATTGTAGCCTTGGAGAGTTCCATCCTTTTGTTTCCGACACCCGATCCCGGCGATATCCCTGTGTCCGCAATCTGGATTGTGGTGCTCATACGCTCTGTTTTCCTGGATGCGAGAGCGTCAATGGCGATTATAAGCTTAGGCTGTACTTTGTCCACAATTCCCTTTATTATCTCTCCGGTTTCTATGCCGGTTATGCCCAAAACACCTGGTGCTACGGCACATACAGGTCTTACACCATCCTCTACCTGTTCAGGCACATACTCCAGCAAATGTCTTGTAACCATAAGGCTTGAAACAACTTTAGGCCCTAAAGCATCAGGTGTAACATTCCAGTTACCCAGTCCAACTACTAGAACCGTTGCGTCCTTGTCCAAATTCACAAGCTTCTGAAGCTCCTTTGCAAACTCCTTGCTTGCTTCTTCAATTAGATCCTGATCATTCTCCCTTAACTTTGGTATCTCAAGGGTAATATAATTTCCCATGGGCTTTCCTATTGAATCTTCTCCCATAAGTGTTGTAACCCTAACCCTTGTTATTTTAATATCATCAGTGCCGTCGTTTTCAACTTCAACCCCAGGCGGGTGCCCTATAGATTGATTTACATTCCCGGTTGACTGCTTAATAAACATTTCATTTGCTTCTAAAGCCAAATCGGTTCTAATGCTTCTATTCATAATCGTAACCCTTCCTTCATCGTCTATTAATTACAACATATATGACATATTTTTACCTTGCCGGATAGTTTCAATACTATTTTTGAAGATAAATGTTTAAAAGTTTATCAAATACCCTTGCAATTATATTTTTTTCATGGTACAATACTTCATGATTATTAACTCGCAGGAGGTGAAAGGTTTGCCAAATATTAAGTCTGCAATAAAAAGAGTAAAGGTAACTCAGAAGAAGACATTAATAAATTCAATGAAGAAATCTTCGCTTAAGACTTCAATTAAGAAATGTAAGGAAGCAATCGAAAGTAAGGATGCCAATGCTAAAGTTTCTTTTACTGAAGCTATGAAAGCTATAGATAAAGCAGCAGCAAGTAAGTTGTTACATAAGAACACCGCTGCGAGAAGGAAATCCAGATTGGCTAAAGCATTGAATAAGATGGCTTAATTGAACTTAACAAAGTAATGAGACAAATATAAACGTACTTAATGTAGTACGTTTTTTTGTTTCATTTTTTTAGTGTCTAGTTTTTTGTTCTATAAAAATATATAAAATTTCTAGAAATTCAGACAAATTTTTTAAATTTTATGTTAATAATAATTGCATTTTTTTGTATTTTTGTGTATAATAAGTATACATTTTAACAATAGGGTGTTATATGATTGATAAACTCAGCGACATTATTGCAAGTAAAATTAGAGAAAATAATAGAGATATAACTGAAGAAAAAGCTGAAATAATATCTTACGGTGCCAATATATTAATATTTCAAACAATTATTACAGCAATAATATTTCTAATCGCATTTCTTTTAGGCGTTGTTGTTTATGCTGCTATTGCCTTTGCAGTAATAGGCTTGCTTAGATCAACTGCAGGCGGTGCACACTCACGCACACGCACTCAATGCATCATAACACATCTATTATCAATATTCGGTACAATTATTTTATCCAGTCATATAAAATACAGCAGTTACATACCAAGTATTGTCATATTTGCAGCAAGTATTCTGATGGTATTAAAATATGCACCCGGTGAAACTATTGACGGACCTTTATACAGTGACAGAAAAAAACGCATTCAAAAAATTACATCCTGTGCTTTTCTCATAACATTTTTCGCCATATGCTTATTTATAAAAAACCTTAACTTGCAAATATATTACGTTATAATCATCTCATCACTCATTCCGATGATGGCTTTATCGCCTGCAGGGTATATGGTTTTTGGATGCAAAAGAAGATAAGCTAATCAAAGATTACATATTAGTCTTGCAATTAATAGAAAAATTCAAAAGGAAAGGAAGTGAGAAACGTGAAAAAATTTTTAAAAGGCATATTTGTAAACTTATTTGTTGGTTTAACATCAAATGTTGCTTCAGAATGCATACCTTTTGGCTTCTATCAACCTAAGGCACCAAAATCTCTAACTAAAAAACCGACATAATTATTTAAAATGTAAAATGATTATTGCAAAACATATAGCTAAAACACTTATTTAGTAAGTTAAAAGTGTTTTAGCTATACTATAGATCGAAGTACTCTACTACAAAATTTCAATTCTTTGGGTAAATAAAGACTCTGTGACGGATGTGGTTAATGAGCAATTCTGATATTTAGATATAATCTTTTTAACCTCCCAAAGTCCGAATCCGCTATGCCCTGCCTTTGTAGTATAACCATTTTCAAAAATCTTTTCTTTGTTTGGGCTTCCTGCATATGAATTGATTATTTCAATAATAATAGCATTCTGAGAGTTTTTAGCAATTGATAGCTCTACATACTTCTTAGCAGATTCAACCGCTGCTTCCAGTGCATTGTCCAAAAGTATCCCCATAACTTTACATAAATCGTATATTTTTATTCTTTCGATGCTATACTCATCCATAATATTAATTATGAACTGTATATCCTTAAGTTCCGCATATGATAGCTTTGATAGCAACAACCCATACAATGCAGGATTATTTTTGACATACTTGCTAAGGGGCAAGGTATTGTTTATCCTTCTTGTATCGCTCTGAAGCTGCAGGTAATACTTCTTCAGCCCTTCAATATCGTTAAGTGTTATATAGCCGCCAATTGCCTGAACGTTATTGTTAAAATCGTGTTTAAACCCTCTTAACCCGTCGATAATCTCATCCAGCGTTTTTATGTAACCCTTCTGGAACTCCACTTCCCTGCTCTTGACCTCAAGCTCGGTAGATTTAATGGAGTTATAGAAGCTCATTAATAAAAGTATAAACACAGCAAATATGTTGAAACATACCATGTTCAAATTTATATTTTTTGAATTATTTAAGTAATACATAATATTAGGAATTATCAAAATCGCACTTATTATTGAATTGGCCAGTATGCTGTAAGACCTTTTCCTGTTGATATCCTCAGGAATATTGATCTTGAGTTTCATGTAATATACAGCAATGGTCAATGCAAGATAAAGTACTATCCCGATTATTCTCATAATCAGAATGTTGGGGTATGTATTTGCCCATGTGTTTACATCAAACCTATTGTCAACAGATATAGCAACAATTGCAGTTCCCATGTACTCAAAAAGTGCACTTATGACAATCAGCACCGACGTAGCAAATAAGGCATACAAAACCCTAAATGATAAAATAAACTTTATGGTTAAAACCATAACAATTATATACACAAAAAGATTTATATTAGGGTTAAATCTAACTATTATAGCCATTAGAAAGGCCTGTACAATGGTATTTACCAACGAAAAAGTAATTAATTTTTTAAAATTGACAGTTTTATCAAACACATTCAACATCAAAAAGCCCTGTATAACAAAAAATACAAACTGCAGTGCATTTTGTAAAACAACCTCCAAATTATATCCCCTCCAAATTAAGGAAAACTAAATAAAATAACGAATAGTTCCGCTTTAAATTATATTAATTTATATCTGCTAAAAGCATTTCAATAGCCACTCTGTCATTAACTCTCCCAGTCTTTACGGCAACGTCCAATTCAAGGCTTTCCTCTACAACCCTTTTTAACAGTTCCAACTCAAATTCTTTTGATTGTTTCATTATTTTGCTTGCAATATACGGAGATACGCCTATTTTTGCTGCTGCCTCATTGATATCTGCACCAGACTTATGCAAAAGCTTTATTGATAATAACTGATTAAACTGTCTGGCTATCATGTAGAGGATTTTGGGCATAGGCTCCTTTAAAACTGCCATTTCCTCAAGAATGACAAAGGCTCTTGTCCTATTCTTTGCAGCAATAGCATCTGTCAAATCAAAAATCCTGCTTTTTATGGACTTTGTGCATACCTTTTCTATATCTTCTATTGAAACAGTACCCCTTTCACCTAAGTAAAGAATTAACTTCTCCACCTCATTATGAATTTCTACCATGCCCTGATCACAGTTGTTAACAACCATCGAAGCAAGTTCCTGACTAATAACTTTGTTTTTATTCCTTAACAGTTTTATAACCCATTTTACCAGTTCCTGCGGCTTTTGAAACGGAAACTCAACAATCAGTCCGTTTTTTTTGACAATATCAATCACCTTTAATCTTTTATCAATCTCTTCTTCTACAAAAATAAGACATGTGTATGAAGGCAAGCTTAAAATCAGTTCTGATAGACCATCCTTCTTTCCTTCTGCTTTTTCACTGTCTGTCTTTTTTGATGCTTTAAACATCCCTGAATTCTTTACTAAAACCAGTTTCCTTTCAGAAAATAGCGGAACCGTCTCACAATTGTCCGCCAGCTTTCTTATATCTACTTTTCCCTCCAGGACAACCTTATTCATGGCTTTCATACTTCCTCCAATAATTTTGGATTCCATTGACTCAAGATATATTCTCTTTAAATATTCCTCATGACCATAAAAAAGGTATAGATTTTTTATCTTGTTTGACTTTATCTGTTCCTTTAATATATCCAAGCTCATTATTTCACCCGTTTATGCTTCCATGAAATTTGTAACAATCTACTCCAATGGTAATTGTATCATTAATTTTATGCTAATAAAAGAGAAAATAACATATAATTATTACACCTTATGGAAATTATGTCTATTTTTTATTGTATACTTTCTAGAACTACTGTAGTTTTTTAGCATATTTCTGTGGTTCCTGTCAATACCGGTGGATGTGCTGAAATTCCGCAAATTCATCAACATCGACAAACCTGGTAAGAGACAATGCGTATAAAAATGGTGTATACCGTATATTGTTATAAGTTTCCATATCCATTTTCTTAAAGCCTTTAAAGCTGGGAAATACATTAGCCTCAATTAACCAGAGGTTTTGCTCCCTATCTAGTGCTACATCAATTCCGAACTCAGAGAAATGCTCTCCGGTTTTATCCATATATTTGCAAAACTTGCGACAAAAATTTATAATTCCCTGTGAAAAAACTTTGCTGCATTCTCCGAAGGATAATTCAATCGCATTATCAAGAGGTAATGCGTAGCCTCCTCTAGATATGTTGGTTATATGGCTGCCTCTTTTTGAAACTCTGCATTCAATCCCTGTACACACCCATACCTTGTCTGCGTTCTTTTGCATAACAACCCTTATGTCAAAGGGACAATTATCAATAACCGCTAGATCTAATAATTTTTGTATAAGGTATTTGTTAAAAAGCTCCTCATTTTCGTTTAGAAAGTTCCTAAGACCTGATTCTTTGTAGACTGTCACGACAGGAAGCATCAATCTGTAATCTGTAATCTTATAATTGTCTGCGACCTTTTCAATTATTACAATTCCTCTTCCTCTAGAAAGGTCTATCGGCTTCAATATGACCCCTGATTGTTTTTCAATAAATTCAAACACCTGGTCAATATCCTGTGTCAGCTGCGTTGGCGGTAGATAATCCCGTAATTCGTCATTTTTATTAATATATGAGAAGAGATCAGACTTTGTAAACCTGCATGAGTTAAACAACCTTCCTCCGGTCTCCTTTATGAGCCTTTTTATATCATTGGGGCTTGAGTGAAAATCCCTCCTGTATATAACTTCAGGTAGCGGAAAAAAGCCATATTCCCAGCATTTTGATACGCTATCGTAGTAAAGGCCGAATGCTATACGCTCCTTCCAATTAATTGTCCTGGGAGAAAATGCGTAAATAAGCCCTCCGACCTTATCATAAATTCCAAACCTGTCTGTGTATTTTTCCATATGCTTAGGATTGTACCTATGAATTTGATTTCCCAATAAAAGCCCTATAACAGGGCCTATGGCAATAGCATTATTCTCAATACCTATTCTGTAAGTCAATATCTCAGGTAATAGCAGTTTATTTCTTAAACCAATGGACATTCCAATTATCGAAGGGTCATCATATGTACTGTTTACATTAAGGTCAAAAAATTCCGAATACTTTACCGCTGTACTTACAGTTTTCCCTCCAAAGCACACAAAAATTCTTTTGGGATATGCACCGATCATTGACAGGGGTAAAAAAATAATTTCCTGCTCTGATGCTTCCAGTTTAAATTTAACCCACATCTCTTTACACCAACCTTATATAAATTCCTAAAAATTGAAGACTAATGTTATCGTTATCTGTTCTGCCAAATATAAGATTTGGTTATCTAATCTATTCATCTTAACCTATCTATATATATTTAAATCTTCTGATTATATGAATACTAAATACAAATAAATCACAAGTCTTGTGCTGCAATTCATTAGATTTACATAATATACTAACACTATAAAGTATGCTGGATTAACATAATATGACACTTTTCAGATTGGAAATTATTAAAACATTTTTGAAGAAACTATTCTTCTAAAGTCTTCCACACCCTGATGTCCTTACCGTTTGTACTCATAATGATTGTTCCGTGAATATCTGTCCTTAAAATATTTACATCTTTAGCTTGAAGCCTATCAATAACATGCTTTGAAGGATGCCCAAAGCTGTTATTCTTCCCAACACTGATGATGGCTACATTCGGGCCAACAGCATTTAGAAAGCCCTCAGTTGTAGATGTATCCGACCCATGGTGTGCAACTTTTAAAACATTCGCTTTCAGATCCGCATTGTTGTCCAATAATATTTTCTCTGCTTCCTTTTCAATATCACCAGTAAAAAGGACGTTTACACCTTTATAATTGAGTTTAAACACAAGGGCACCATTGTTTTCAGGGGATTTGGTCATTTTAACGCCGTCAATGGGACTTATAACTTTAATCCTGGTATCACTGTCCAAAACAATTTCATCTCCAGCCTTACACATTTTAGTAGATGTCTTTTGTGCCTCTGCAAGTTTCAAAAGGCCCACGTAAGGCTTTAAATCCATACCGTCAGCTATTATAAGGTTATCCACCCTTATATCCTTAAAGACCGTCAATAACCCCTGAAGGTGGTCATCATCACCGTGAGTTGAAATGACCATATCCAACCTTGCAACCCCATAGTCATATAAAAACGGGACCACCGCATAATCCCCCATATTATGCTTAAAATCTGTCTTTGAGGCAAATCCTCCTCCATCTACAAGTATGGTTTTGCCATCACTTGTGACTATTAGTTGGGAATCTCCCTCACCTACATCAATAAAAACAATTTTCAAATCCTTCGGAATAAAAGAAGTTACAGTGAATATCAAAGTAATTATCGATATAGATATGACATAATACCTTGGCTTTAGATTTATTTCATATGTAGGCTTAAGCCATAGGAAATATATAATGCACAAATAGTAGATTAGTAGCCCAAATATTGAAGGTGTTGTTATTTTTATCACCGCAAAAGGTATTTCGGATGATATCTTTGCTACATAGAGGATAAATGATAGA
The DNA here is from genome assembly GCF_036567765.1 of Pseudobacteroides sp. Taxonomy (NCBI): domain Bacteria; kingdom Bacillati; phylum Bacillota; class Clostridia; order Eubacteriales; family Oscillospiraceae; genus Pseudobacteroides; species Pseudobacteroides sp. The sequence goes on along the minus strand of NZ_DATCTU010000025.1, from coordinate 7,827 downwards.
AATGTATTGCATACCAGTCCTAACAACTCTGCCGGAAAAGTGCTTATTTGCCCTATAATAACCATTATTATGCCAAGTATTGTTATGACCTCAACCAGAGGAACAACTACTAGATTTGAAATCAGCGATATAATGGAGATTTTATTGAAATACATAGTACTAATAGGAACTACACCCAATTGGGCTGCTAGGGTAGCCGCCATAACATCTGAAACAAAAGAAGGTAAGAACTTAAAATCCAGCTTACTCTTAATGTACTTATAAAACAGCACCAGTGAAAGTGTAGCTGCGAAGGAGAGCTGAAACCCTATGTCAAACAATGTGTATGGATTGTATAAAAGCAGAAGAATTAATGCAAATGATATGCTTGTATATATATCCGTTTCTCTTCTTAAAAGCTGGCCTATAAGAATTATTACAGCCATGATTACAGCCCTTGTAACTGATGGTGAAAACCCTGTTATGAAGAGAAACATGATAAGTATACCAATTATGGTGATATTAGATGCCTTTTGCGATAACCTCATCCTTTTGAAAACAAAAACAAGAGGAAAAACTATAAAGGCGATGTTCATACCTGAAACTGCAGTTAAGTGTGACAAACCGGCATCACTGAATGCATCCACCATTTCGTCACTCATATCTTCGGTAAATCCTATCAGCATACCGCAAAGGAGTGCAGCTTGTTCCTTGGGCAGGCATGGCTTTATTGTTCCTATTATCCGTTTTCTTAAATCCATCCCAACCTTAACAAAGGGGTTTACACTGGAGGAATCCATAAATTTAATACTATCACCCCTTGTATAAACCGTTGCTGAAACTCCTGATTTTAACAGGTGCCTTCTGTAGTCAAAACCTCCTGGAATCCTTTTACCGTCAGGAATGCTGATTTTCCCATTAACAGTCAAATCCATCCCATATTCCAAAATCGGTGTATCATCCTTATTTGGAACAGTAACAAGAAGCTTCCCCTTTATCTTAAAGCTTTTACCCTCTGATTTTATCTCATCAGTTCTGACCGTGTATACCGTCTTAGACTCTTTAATATCCGGCTCTGTGCATACAAATCCTAATACCTGCATATCTTTACCTGAAAATTCCTTGAATTTATCAAGAGTGATTTTATTTATTACTGTGAATTCGGCTGCACCTGCAAAGAAGAAAATCAATGCACCTATAAGAATAACAATATTTTTCTTGTTATGAAGATAAACAATCGAAAGAGCAGACATAACCAACATTGAAGTCATAATGAATAGAGGCAAATTGCCAAACTGAGCAACGTAAATACCCACAATAAGGAACAGTGAAAATAACAATAACGGTCTTTTCATACTGACAGTATTCCTCCTGTTCAATATTCACAAGATTGTAGTGTAGTATACACCATAATTTCTCAGACAGTAAAAAAAGCTCCTTGTTAAAGGAGCTCCATGATTTGGTGTTGTTATTTCAAAAACCTTCTTGCACTCATATAAGCATTGGAATAAAAACCTTCACCCAGATTGCTTATAACAACTTTACGAGCATTCGAACCTGATGAAGCATGAATAAACATGCCATCACCAATATAGATTCCTACGTGATTAATATAATTTCTTCCACCATTTGTATCAAAGAATACAAGATCACCAGGTCTTAAGTTCGCTCTGCTTACCTTGGTTCCCTGTTTAGCCTGGTCGGCCGCAACGCGTTCCAAGTTAATACCGAAATGATTGTTAACATATAAAACAAAGCCGGAACAATCAAACCCTTTTGGTGAACTTCCACCATAAACATATCTCACACCCAGAAACTTCTTTGCATATGCAATAAGCTGCTGGCGGGTATCGGACACAGAATCAGTAACTGCATCTTCCTTACCGTCATCATCTGATTGGGAGATATCTCTTTGTTGTTCTGTTGTACCCCTTGATGTAGTCTTTTTAGCTGAAGATGATTTTGTAGGGCTGACAGTACTGGAACCAGTTGATTTTACACTGACAAAATCTTTGAAAACCCAACCTATTTTCCCATCAGAAGTACGAACCTTATACCAGTTGTCTGAAGAACTTAATACACTAACACTTGTTCCTTTGCTGAATGTTTTAAGTACTAAAGCATCAGTAGTTGCCTTCTCTCTTAAGTTGACGTCATCTTCATTAATTGTTGCTGAGCTGGATGAAACTTGCTTTACAGTAACAAATTCACTGCTAACCCACCCAGTAATACCATTGTATGATACTTTGTACCATCCGTTGCTACTGCTGATAATTGTAACCTTCATCCCTTTTTCTAACTGTTCGAGAACCTCTGAAGAAGTACTTGGTGACTTTCTGATATTTAATATGTCACCTTTAACAACACCTGTTTGGTTACCTTCTGCACCGGCATATGCTGCTACTGCAAAAGACAACGCTAGAGACACACTTACACAAGTAAGTGCCCTTTTGAAACTAAACATATATTCCTCCTATTTATAGCTTCCGAAGTTAGCTGTCGGGTTCGGGTAATAGGATCACCCCTACTATCTATTGATAGATTAACCCCAAAAATATTGGTTCCTCCGTACTTCCCTATCCCAAGGGAAGATTCAGCTATTTATTAAGTTTTTACTTCAATGATATTATATACATCTTGACATAGTTTGTCAAATCAAACCTTGGTAAAATCTTATTGATATTTAAAGTATTTAAATTTTTTATAGTTTTTTTTGCATTATTACTACTTCACATTGTTTATCGGCAATTTTCACACAACTAAACATCTTTTTATAAAAATCAAACCCTAATGCCTCCCAAAACTGTCTGCCCTTAACGTTCTCTTCAGCAACCGCTAAATATGCTTCCGAGGCGTTTCCTTTAGCTTTAAGATAAGAAAGGCTTAGTCTCACAGATTCCCTCCCATATCCTTTTCTTTGGTGGTGAGGGTCTATGACAATTGTTCTTATCCAAACTTTATTTTTATGTGTAGACTCTAGTCTCCCTTTTAGTATTCCTATCATTTGATTACTGTCTTTTTTATAAATCCCTGTGAAAAATTCGCTATCCGATTCAACCGACTCCTTATATATTGAGGTCAACTCGTTTATTTCAACAGGTATATCTTTTCCTGTGGCATACTTAAAATGATCTACCCGGCTATACCATTTGAGAATTTTTTCAATATCATCATAAGATATATCCTTTAAATATACGTATTGGCTTTGTATATTCATCGAAAGCATAATACCTCCGGATAATTTTATTTATAAATTATTCGACATTTTTTTGCTAAAGTCCTTCTTTTGAACAAATTAAGCATCCCAGGTCTTTACCAACAATCCTATTAATTGAATAACTTCCATTTTGGAGTGTATATTTTAAATTAGACACATAAAAGCTTGCGAAATCTCGATTTTTCATAACTTTTCTTAAAATTTATTTTGCAACCTTTTACACACGCCTCTTCAACGGGATTAAATATAAAATAGTGTAATATTTGGAATCAATACAGTAAGAAATGCTTTATTCTTATATAACATTAAAGTTTAACCCTAAGCTATATGTTTCTTCCTATATTCCTTTTCAAATTCTATTGGTGACATATTACCTAATGCTGAATGTATTCTTTTGAAATTATAAAAGGTCTCAATATATTCAATAATTATTAGTTTGGCTTATTCACGAGTTTTGAACTTTCTTCCATGAATTATATCTTTTTTTAATGTTGCGAAAAAGCTTTCAGCACAAGCATTATCAAAGCAATTCCCCTTCCTGCTCATACTCTGCTTTATTTGTCTTTCTCTTAGTTTCTCTTGATATTCAAAAGCCGCATATTGGCTTCCACGATTTGAGTGGAATATCAAGCTGTTATCAGGCTTTTCACGTGTTATTGCCTGAGTGAGTGCTGAAATAGTTAACTCCTTAGTAATTCTTGAACCTAAAGACCAGCCGACTACTTTTTTACTAAATAAGTCTTCAATACTAGCAAGATAGAGCCATCCCTCATCGGTTGGTATATAGGTTATATCTCCAACCCATTTTTCATTTGGATTATTTGCACTAAAGTCTTGATTTAAAAGGTTAGGAGCAACTAGGTAGTTATGATTAGAATTTGTTGTTGCTTTGTATTTTCTCTTTAATCTGCTTACAATTCCATTTTCGTTCATCAACCTCTTAATCCTTCTTCTTGAACAAAGTATTCCTTCTTCAATTAACTGGAATTTTATTCTTTTCTGCCCATAGGTCTCATAAGATTCTTTATGTATCCTATTTATTATTATAATTAAATCTTTATCTTTCTTCGTTCTATTATTTTCAGGTCGTTTTTGCCATTCATAAAATGAGCTCCTTGAGACATTAAATATTTGGCACATCTTCAAAACGCAAAATCTGGAGCTGTTTTCCTTAATAAACTTATATTTTACTTCACGTCTCGACTGAAGATGGCCATGGCTTTTTTTAGTATTTCATTTTCTTCTTCTAGATCTTTTAGTCTTTTTTTCAATGTACGGAGTTCTTCATCTTCAGGTCGAAGATTACCCTTCCCTGGAAATGCATCTTCTCCATGCTGGTTATACTTTTTTATCCAATCTCTTATTGTTGTTTCAGTTACTCCAATACTTATTGCAACTTCTCTAATGGATTTTTGTTTTTCTGTAACCAACTTTATAATTTCCTTTTTATATTCAGTAGTGAAATTAGTGCTTGGTGCCATTTGTGGACACATCCTTTCTTTTGTCTATTATACAAGCTTTCTTTGTGTCCAGCAAATTGATTACACTCCAAAAAATCAAGATATTAGTTTATTAGTTTGAGATTTCCCCTTCTGAAGAATAAACTATAGTTGGCTTTTGATTTTTCCCAGTGATGCAATACACGGATTTTGATTCGTCGAAATAATACAAGGTCTGATCAAAAATCTGAAAATTAGTCACTCCTGATATTTCCATATCAACGTGTCCATCAAGCAATGAAAAAGACTGCATTAATCCAGTACTATCCAAAGCTACGATTTCATTATCCCCAAACATCTGGATAAGCTTATACTCACCATTTTTTATGTAGGAAAGTTCCTTAGTATTTATATTAAATGAGCATATTTGATTTTTTTGAGAGGAATTTATAAATATAAGGGTATTATCCTTCTTTATGTATATTAGTGATTTTAATTCCACGTCAGATAGTAACCTCTGCTTATTTTTCCCGTCAAGGCTAATTGAATAAAGCTCCTTGCCATTATTATAAAATATACCATTGTCGTGCAAGGTGAATTCTTCTACCGGTTCTTCAGCAAGCACAGTGATTTTTGAATTTTTAATATTAATTTTATAAAGATTTCCCCCTCGTAAATTTGTGGCATATATCCATTCTTCGAAAACTATAAATGGGTAGTAACTCGTTTTTGAAATCTGTCTGAAAAACTTACCATCTAATGATTGGACAACAAGCCCTCTTCTATTTTTCTCACTACTGCTCGCATTATAAAATAAATACCCATCGACTACATTGATATATCCAAACTCAGGGGCGATGTTCTCCAACACTACAGACTCTCCAGTTTTTCTGCTTATTTCTATGACAACGTCTTTTAGTGGAAGATATATGTATTCGTCTGTGCTTGCCATTAGGCCTCCCTGACAAACGTTTTCTGATGTATTACCAAACATTCCCGTAAAATCTTTATTGTAAAAGTCAGACTTTTGGCATCCTGATAATGAAATAAATGTGACAATTACAAAAAATATATATAATGTTTTTTTCATACTATTCTCTCCTCATCTTATGTTTATTACAGTAATATATTTGGTATTCATTTTAAGATGTCCTCCGTAAGGTGTATACTATGAAAGGCGTAACTATAGCATAAAATAACAAAATTATAATGTATTGTTCTATAATTAGCGGACCGTTTGCAACAACTATTAATGATGTTTCATTAAATAGTTTTATAAAATCTCCGGTAATCAAAACTGCTGCTTTACCTAATTTGTCAATTGAAACTCCAATTATTGTAAAAGCAATAAAAGTTAAGCCATTAATAGCATAAGCTAATCTGCTGTTTCTAGATAATGAGGAAAACAACAATACCCCAAAAGACATAAATACAGTATATAGCATACCAATTATATAATACTTTATTATAAATGTGCCTATGCTATCATTCGTCAATACCGTACTGATGATACTCCGGTAAGGACTGCTTACTGTCCCAAATTCTGACACAGCAAAAATCATTATTAAATCAACGATATAAAATAGATTAAATGCTAATGTACTGATTCCTATCGTTAAAGCCAACTTGCTTCTAAAAATTTTGCCCCAACCCACTCCTGTGGCTCTGAGGATAGACATCATGCCTGTTTCTCTTTCTATACTAAAAAGCGAAGAAAAAGCTAGAATAATAATAATCGGTATAAAGTTCACTTCGTTCAGCTTAGGGAAAAGCCGATACCCCAAAACATTAGCTATATCAGGCAAATCGTATGCAGCATAAACTGACTTGAGTTTATTAAAATCAGAGGGCATATTAAACGCAAATCCGGATTCCTTTTGAGCAACTTTCTGTACTAACTCGCAATATTTATAGTCTTTTAGTTGCTCGAGCAGAGTATCAATTGCTTCTGCTTCTACACTATAATCATTAAAATGTGCTCTAATGCCATTTAACCTCTTCTCAGCATCATTAATATCGTATTTTGTCGTATAAGCAAGATATTCGTAATAAGTTTGTCTCCATTCTTTATTATAATAATTGTAATATGTAAAGGTTATTACTCCTTTAAAAGTTAATACTATTAGTAAACTAAACAAAACAAATACAAATGGAATTTTTCTAAGCTCATAAAGCAGTAATTTGGACAAGACCACTCTCACTCCTTATAAAAGTTTGCAGACGGTTTTAAGTGTGTCTGCTTAGTTCACTTAATGAATACTCACCAGACTTTCACGAAGAAACCACCCTTCGAGAAATACGTCGATTAAAAGCAACTATAATAACTGAAAGAAGAAGTATAAGCAATAAAATAGAGGCATACAAAGCTATGGAATTATGAACAAGATTTGAAGAAACTACAAAATAATCATCCATAGCAACAAATGTATTGCTAGAATAAAGGTTTAATAAATTGCATTGTGAAAGTATATTATAAGGGGATATATATCGAAAGAGCTCACTTATTACAACAGATATGCCCACTAGGGAAATCGATAAGATGAGGGAATAAACCACCTTTTTACAAACCATAGATATATTCGTAACCACCAAAGCAGTAAAAATAAAAAAAATAGTCTTATAAGTCACCAGTAATAATATATATTCCCAGACTGACCCGTTAAACATAGAGTTACTTAAACTTTCAATTGATTGAACTGGCTGAAGAAGTGAGTGAAAATTCGTTGTATGCACAAGCAGCATTAACAAATTTATAACTGTTGAGACAGATAAACACAGCAACGAGACAATGAATGAGCAAAAGACTTTGTGTATACCTATTTTAGCATGACTAATCGGCATACTAAATAGCAACAAATACCTATTTCTCTCGTAATCATTACAAAATACTGCTGAAAGCACAATTATCATTACGAAAAAAAACAGCCAATCTGTTGCGTAACTGTTCAAAAAACAATTTATGGCACGCATATCATAGAACTCTACTGCTTGCAAACTCTCGCTTTTTTTCAGAAGTAAGGCCCAATATTTGGTATTACTACTCTGCCTCTCTATATTTGTAAGTGTCAAACCGACTGTATCTTGAGTGAAGAGTAATTTATTGAGATAATACCTTAAAATAATAGTTCTGGGAGGTATTGATGTCAAGTAATATAAAACACGATATTTGGAAGGAAAGAATAGCTGATTATC
>NZ_DATCTU010000024.1 GCF_036567765.1 Pseudobacteroides sp. | reverse complement strand
CCGGTTGTATCGATAAAATTGTAGCTATTTTCTACATTAGCCACATTATTTTCATTATAGCATAGTATTCCATCATTTGTTATTTTGAATTGAACAGCCCCAATTAGTGGGCTCTTAAAGGTTCTCATAAGTTTACCACCTTTATTATATACCAGGAACTTTCTCAACCATCCATCAACTATATAAATCGATTCATTTTGTGGATTAATATCAATATCATGAGCCGTTGTAATTTCACTTGGCCCCCTGCCTTCACTTCCAATTTTGGATACAAATGAACCATCATATAAGAACATGTTGATTTCAGTAGAATTATTGTTTGTTAAGAAATAACTTCTGCTAAAAACTACCTTTCTAATCCGTGATATAATACTTTGATCCGAAGTTTCCAATGGAATATACCGAATATCGATTGCACCCAAATCAGATAATTTTACATCAACCTTTTTAGGTAATTTTCTTAAATCAATTTTTATAGGTTGACATTCTGTAGTTAAGGACAAAATCAGCCAATTTATTAGTAGCGTTACCAACAGAATTCTAATTCTTAATAAAGTAAGCATAGGCTTTATTTTATAATGTTGAAAATAAATCTTGTTATTAGGATTATTTCAATAAAATGATCTTTATGTTTATCATATTTCATTCTAACTTTTGACTTAGCCAAAGAGAAAATGGATCATGAATTTCCCATTCGATATTTGACTTAGGACCATTTATTTAAATCTAAGAGGCTAAATATTATGGATTTAGCCTCTTTTTGTACATAGTTAAATCATAACAGAATCAATCCTGTTTGAGTGTATTATCTTAAATTCAAGATAATATTTTCAAATAATGCATTGCCATACACCCCAACCACCCCATTTATTATAACAATCAGTATTACAATCGTATGGGGTTGATTGAATATACTCTGTTCCACCTCCTACAATATGGCATTCACAACATGTAGAATCATATCCTCCTTTTAAGGTAACTAATTCTTCATGGTTCATTAATTTTTCAGAATTGATCTGCAATTTATTAAGCTTTTTCATGATATTCCATTTTTAAATCTAAGAAACTGTTTACAATATTCCTGGTTTATCATTTCACAGGCCGCAACCGGAATCACGGATAATTATTATCTTCGCATGGGTAAACCCCCTTTCTTTTTTGGAAAGGTCCGGGCAGGGACTTGTTAATCACAAGTAAAGAACATAATGAAAGTCCCTGCCATTTCTTTAAATCTTAATTCAGTTAGTAATTTTACAATTTTCAAAGACTTGTTATCTGTTATTGGTGCAATGGTGGTTCACTTATTTACCTGTTTTAATTATGCTTGTTGCTTCTTTCAAATAATCCTTTTATTGCATTCTGTTTTAGGGTAATTTTCATTATTATAGGATTACTGAATTCTGTGATAGAGCTTAAGACCGATTCCATGGAACGTAAATATTCAGAAGAGTTTTTATCTTTTTCAGTTGCTCTACTGTAAGCCTCTTTAAAATATTTAGCTTCTATCACTGAATAGAGGCACTCATCGTAATAGAAAATATAACCTTCAGATTTATTGAATACAGGAAAATCAACAAGATGGTCAAGATCATTTTTCAGGTAAACCTGACTTCCATAAGAATTAAAATCAGGGATGGTTGACAATTCAACTTTACGGGATGCTTTGTCGTATATTACAAATATTTTAGGTCTTTTATATGAACTAAGTATTAAGAATAAAAAGTCTTTTGATTCGGCAATTGAATGGACCCAGAATCCTTCAGGAGGTCCTGCTCCAATGTTAAACATTCCTTTATCTCTCCATGTTTCCCATTCAAGTTTGTGAGCTATATCTAAAATAAATCTTGGCCTGACTTCCAACTTCCTGTTTAGAATAAATACAGTATCGCAGAATCTCTCTTTGAACATTAAGGCTGTATCAAATACCTGGTAACAGTAATCCCACGAAATAATAGATGGCCGTTTTGATTTTTGATCGTTTGTATATTGATTTTTATTCTTAAATATTGGAATTATTGAATCTGTTTTTAAATTAAATCACTAGTGTCCGGTTAATTCCAGCTGATTTTCAGCTGTTTATCATATAGTTCTTTGACATCTTTGTAATTCTGATTTGTAAGTAGTTCATTCAGTGGTGTTTTGTCGAGTAGAGAGATACTCAAAATTTGTAATATTTCGTAGGTTGAGCGATCAACTTTCAATTTGTTACGAACTAAGGCAACCATGCAGTAAGCAATTATCGCAGAGTAGATTTGTATTTTAACTGCATTCTTGCTCGTTCCCCAGAATGATTTTATTTTCAGATGTTGCTTTATCCATTTGAAGAACAGTTCAATCTTCCATCTGTATTTGTAAAGTTGAGCAATTTCTTCCGAAGTCAGGCTAAGGTTATTGGTTAGAAACTCAAGCTCATTATCTGTTTCTTCGTCATAGAACCTAATCCGTCGAAGTTTTTGTGGATACTTTTTTGAGACATAAAACCCAGTCAATCTGCCAACCTGATCAAGTAACACACCATTTGCTTTACAGACTTTGTTTGAATAGAGTCTCTGGAACTGAAGGTTGTCCTTTGCTCTGGCGACAAAGAAGGCTGAACTCTGATGGACTCTATTGAGCCTGGCATAATCTATGTATCCTCTGTCAAATATATAATAGCTGCCTGGCTCATAGTAAAGTACATCCATAGCATTCATGTCGTTTACTGAAGCAGTTGATATGTGGATAAAACTGGGAATGGAAGTCTTAATGTCATATAAAGTATGCAACTTAATTCCACCCTTTGTTTTCCTGAACTCAGCCCACCAAAACACACTTAGGCACAGATCAATGGTTGTTGAATCGAAGGCATATACATTACCATCAATATTCAGCAAAAAATCAGAGTCTGATATCGATGATTTTCTTGCCAGATCAATCAAATGGAATGCATAATCCTCGAAGATTTTATAACTACGTTTTTCATTTGCATTAGAAAAGTTTGATCTTGAAGTACCTTTCCCAAAGCCAAGGTGATAATACTTAGGACTGTGTGGTTCGATACTCACCATGAGATCTCTCAGACTATCTCTCCCGGTAATTTGGCCAAAGATCATGCATAAAAGCTGATTCCAGCATGAAAAATGCTTAACGTACTTATTACCAACGTACTTATCAACTAATCCATCAAATATACGTTTGGGGAGAAAATCTGTAAGCTGAGAGTAAACAAATTTGCCTTGATTCATGGTTTTTGCCTTTTATTAAAGCTAAAAACCATATCTTGAATTCAAATCGACACGCAACTAAAACGCTCGCAAACCTAGAACTATCAAAGATTTCAAAGAACGTTATTTAATTTTAATCGGACACTAATGAAATTAAATAATGAATATATAAACTCTACTCCTGGTCTTTGAGGTAACGCAACAAAAAGGTTATTTTCAAAATATTCAATTTTCCAGGGGGGAAGAGATTCAACGGGATTTATCAGCTCTTTTATTACAGATAAATAGTTGCCATTGGTTTTATAGATTTTAATTGTCTTGTCCCTGTCAAACACAAATACCCTATTATGCTCTTCATCAATTGCAGAACAAACAGGAAGAGTTTCACCTGGTCCACGGCCTGCACTATAGACTTTATTGATAAACTTTCCGTTGGCGCTAAATCTAAGTAAGTCGAGCCCGTTTTCAATAAAAATAAAATCGTTTGTTATTTTGAAATGATATATATAGTCAAGCAAAATACTGTCAGTTGTTTGTAAAGGGATGTATTCAATCTTGATGGCAATCTTCGATAGACGGATAGAGTCTGTCCCGGCTTTATCGGGATCAACGAAAATAGTCATCGGGAACACATCTTTTAAATTTGGATTTATTTCCTTACAGGAATTTAAACCAAGACACAGATAAATTGCCAAGGAATAAGTTATTATCCTAGTTTTCATAAAGACTTTTATATTAAACTGACATATTTAAAATGTACATTGTGTAAAATGCTGCAGTTTCTTCAACTGCAGCATTATTAATAGCTATAATTCTATTACGGACTTGTACATATTTTACTTTCCGGAAAACCGGGAACATCACTGCAACGTTGGCAAGGAAAATAACATTGAGAGTCTAATGTGCAAAAATATCCACAAGGTGGATCATAATCATACCCTCCTCTCAACTGTATCAATTCTCTTTCGTTTAATGAAATTCCAGATATAAGTTTTATTTTATTAAGTTTCTTCATAATAAGTAAGATTTATTTCGATAAATAATAAGTTCATCTGATTTATCATTTCACAGGCTGAAACCGTAGTTTCAGAAAATTATTACCTTCGCATGGGTACACCTCCTTTCTGTTGAGGAAAGGTCCGGGCAGGAAGTGGCACAGAGCTCAGGGCTCAGAGCACAGGGAAAAACTTCCTGCCCTTCTCTTTCAAATTTATTAAAAATGAATTCATTAATACCCAAGAATTTACTTATTGTTAATTAATTAACAGCCTTCGCTTTTATACTGATTTCCTCCTTTCCCTTAAAAATCTCCCTGAAATATCTTAAATCATCAATCTCATATTGGGACGGGAGTTTGTAACCATTTATAAAAAATGTAGGAGTTCCAAGAACATTACACTCTTTGTAGAGAAGTCCGATTTCTTCGTTAACCTTACCAGATATTTCATCATCTTCATGTATACATAGGCCTTCTGTAATCTTTGTCCTGGAATAGGGATCAGCATTAAACCATTACTCCATTAGTTCTAATGATTCCGCTTCTTTACCCTGCCTGTTATTGTTATAAAGAGTCGTGAGCATTTTGTTGTCGGATGTAATCAGAATAAGATTTATAATTATATCTTCATTTTCATTGAGCATGTTTCGGATCTTCTCAAAAGCCCTTGCACAATGTGAACAGTGCATACTGAGAAATGCTGTTATCCTGATCGAAGCATCCCTCTTACCGAAAATCAGACTGCTCTCCGATAAAGGAATTTCATAGTGAGGCTGATTCATCAGGAGCATCCTGAGAATATCAGGATTCTTTTTAAACCCGAGATATTTATAATAATGCATTTCACTCGACATTTGCTCTCTCCGGAATAATATAAACAGAGTGTAGACTAAAGCAATTACAAGTAAACTGAGTACAAGCCTTGTAACAGAATCCAAAGAAAAGCTAAGCTGTGAAAACTGAGGCATCAGTAAAACGAATTCTGTAATCAATATAAGCTGAACCCCAAGACACATGGGGCACCACTTCTTCAAAACAACTCCCTGGTAATAAATCGAGAAGAGTGGATACGGTACTGAGAGGGCGGCAAGTATTGCCATTAAAGAAAGTCCTTCTCCTTCATGGGACTGCAGAAGAAAGAGAAAACTGCCTGTAAAGTATACGAATCCGACATCGGCCCAACCGAACCACCCGAATACTTTTGATGCTTTATCATTAAGAACCGTATTGCAGTTGGTTGCTTTGTTCAGATGACAAAGCTTGTCCGTAACAGATAGATGAACTTCAAATTCGTGCAGGATCAGCAGGACAGAAAGTACGATGCCGGCAATCTTTGTAAAAACCAGGGGCAGGATAACCTTGCTGTAAGTATTCTCTCCCGCAGCAAAATTATTGTAAAACAAATAAATGATAAAAATCAAAGCAGCAGTCAACGTCAGGGGCAATATTGATTTATTTATCAGTTCGTTTCTGATTTTGGCAGGATAATCCTTTTCTCCCGATCTTTCATCCGGGTTAAGCAAAATTACAGCGCCGGAACAGCTCTCAAGAAACTCCTTCCTGCCGGTTTTTCTTTTTTCATTGTATGATGTATAATATGTAACCTGCTCCTTCCCCGTCTCTGTTACAAATCCTATCATGCCACCGCCTCTGCTGAAATGAACGATATACGGCG